>LVWS01000012.1 GCA_002083365.1 Nitrospira sp. SG-bin1
CCGACATGGTGCGCCAACACCTCACCGTGTAAGGCAAGGCAAGCGGTTATTCCTTCCTGCTCGTGATTCGGGTTTACCTCGATGGAGTCGGCCGTTTATCAACGATCTAGACATGCATCAGGAATCTGCAGTAGAAACCTTCGGGCAACACTAAGGACCAATACCCTCACCGCACGCGTTTGCACACACGGAGTGGCGGACCCACAGCCTTAGGGAGGAGGACTCATGCATTTGACCCCGCGCGAACAGGAAAAACTGTTGATTTATGTTGCTGGACAGCTGGCGGCTGATCGCAAGAAGCGTGGCCTGAAGCTGAATCACCCCGAGGCGGTCGCCTTCCTTACCGCCGCCGTTTTGGAAGGTATTCGTGACGGAAAGTCCGTCTCTGAACTAATGACCTACGGCACCACGCTGCTGACGCGTAAGGACGTCATGCCCGGCGTTCCGGAGATGATTCATGAGTTTCAGGTTGAAGGGACGTTTCCGGATGGGACCAAGCTGGTGACCGTCCACAATCCCATTCGCTAAGCGTGAAAGCGACGCACATCATCCATCTGTATCCCAGGTAGGAGGGGAACTATGGCGAGGAAGACAAAGCGCAGTCCGGCGAAGACCCGTCAGAAGTCGCCGAAGACAAGGAGGGGATCACTTGCGACCACGATCAGAGCTGAGTTGGCCAAGCCGGTCGTCCCGGGTGAGGTGTTGGCCGGTGCCGGCGATGTAGAGGCCTTCAAGGGCCGCGAGACAAAGGAATTGATCGTCAAGAATGCAGCTGATCGACCCATTCAAGTCGGTTCCCATTGCCACTTCTTCGAGTCCAATCACGCGCTCAAGTTCGATCGTGAGCAGGCCTTCGGGTTCCGCCTCTGCATTCCCGCCGGCACGGCGGTTAGGTTCGAGCCGGGAGAAGAAAAACGAGTGACGGTCGTAGCTCTGGCCGGGAAGCGAGTCGCCTATGGCATCAACGGATTGACCGAAGGATCGCTGGACGATGCACAGATCAAGACTCGAGCGCTGTCGCTCGTGGGTGATCGCGGATTCTCTGGAAAAGGAGGGGCACGGTGAAAATTCCACGAAAGCAGTATGCCGCACTATACGGTCCGACCACGGGCGATCGTGTCCGGCTGGCTGATACGGAATTGATTATCGAAGTCGAGAAGGATTTCACCGCCTATGGAGAAGAGGCCGTGTTCGGAGGCGGTAAGGTGATTCGGGATGGAATGGGCCAATCGCCAAGAGCGACAAGCGCGAATGGCGCGCTCGACACCGTGATCACGAATGCCCTCATACTGGATTACACCGGGATCGTGAAAGCGGATATAGGGATCAAGGATGGACGAATCGCCGGTATTGGGAAGGCGGGAAATTCGGATCTGATGCCGAACGTGACCAAGGGCATGGAGATCGGGGCCGGAACAGAAGTCATCGCCGGTGAAGGCCATATCGTGACGGCAGGCGGCATCGATACCCACATCCACTTCATTTGCCCGCAACAATATTGGGATGCCTTGTCTGCCGGCATTACGACCATGATCGGCGGCGGCACCGGTCCGGCGACTGGGACCAACGCCACAACTTGCACACCGGGACCGTGGAATATCCTTCGCATGCTCGAAGCCTCGGACGGGATCCCTATGAACCTAGGATTTCTGGGCAAAGGCAATTCGTCCCATCCGGAGGGGTTGAACGAGCAGGTCGAAGCGGGCGCCATCGGCCTCAAACTGCATGAAGATTGGGGGACGACGCCGGCCGCGATCGATACCTGTTTGAGTGTAGCGGAGCGTTATGATGTACAGGTCGCCATCCATACCGATACGCTGAATGAGGCGGGTTTTGTGGAGGACACGATCAAGGCCTTCAAGGGGAGAACGATTCACTCCTTCCATACAGAAGGAGCGGGCGGTGGACATGCACCGGATATCATCAAGGTGTGTGGTGAGCCGAACGTGCTGCCTTCGTCGACCAACCCCACGATGCCCTTTACGGCCAACACGATGGATGAGCATCTCGACATGTTGATGGTGTGCCATCATTTGAACCCACGAATTCCGGAAGATGTGGCGTTCGCGGAGTCCCGCATCCGGCGGGAAACCATCGCGGCGGAAGACATTCTCCACGATCTGGGCGCCATCAGCATCATGTCGTCCGACTCGCAAGCCATGGGCCGTATCGGAGAAGTCATCATCCGGACCTGGCAAAACGCCCACAAAATGAAGGTCCAGCGGGGCCATCTGTCACCGAGTGGAGGGAAGGAGTCGATCCAGAATGACAACTTCCGCGCCAAACGGTACGTGGCCAAGTACACAATCAACCCAGCCATCACTCATGGGATCGCGCACGAGGTCGGATCCGTGGAGGTTGGAAAGTTCGCCGATCTGGTACTCTGGAAGCCGGCATTTTTCGGGGTCAAGCCGGAGATGGTGTTAAAGGGTGGATTTATCGCTCAAGCTCAGATGGGTGATCCCAACGCATCGATCCCTACGCCGGAACCGATCATCAGCCGACCCATGTTTGGTGCCTTTGGAAGGGCGTTGTCCAGCACCAGTCTGACGTTCTTGTCGCAGGCAGGGCTGGATCGAGGTGTCCCGAAGAAGCTTGGGCTGCAGAAGCGTGTCGCAGCGGTGAAGAGCTGCCGCAGCGTGAAAAAACGAGATCTCAAGCTGAACGATTATCTGCCGAACATCGAGGTTGATCCTGAAACCTACGTGGTGACGGCGGACGGTGTGCGGCTGACCTGTGAACCAGCCGCAGTGCTCCCGATGGCACAGCGATATTTCTTGTTCTAACCAACGGGACAGGTCCAACGGTCGATCATGGGAGATCGTGACAGTCGAGTGATGGGTTTCATTACTCTATACGCCCTATACGCCCGATGAATACCCCCGCATTGCTTGAAGGGTTGCGGTTTGTCGATACGTTTTTTCCGTCCGGCGGATACGCGTTTTCGTCGGGATTGGAAGCGGCGATCCAAGGCGGCGCCGTGAAGACGTCCGATCAGCTGGCTCGATATATTGAAGACCTGTTGCGAGGTGGCATGAGCCGTCGAGAGGCTCTAGCCACAAAGCTCGCCAGTCGAGCAGGATCATCCGGATCAGTGGAGGACGTCCTTCAAGTCGATCGTGAGCTGGAGGCAACAAAGCTAGCTCGTGAATCACGACTGGCGAGCCGCCAGATGGGGCGGCAGGTGATCAGAGTGGCGGCGGATCAAATACGGGCCAAACCAGTTTTGAGTGAGTATCGTGATGAAGTGGACGCTGATCGAGCCCCGGGCCACCTGGCGGTGACGTTCGGACTTACCCTGGGCGCGTGTGGGTGGAGCCCGGAAGAGACGGCGGCGGCCTTCTTGTACCAAACCGCCGTCGGCTTCATCTCTGCGGCGATGCGGCTCAGTCCCATCGGCCAGCATGAGGGGCAGCGGATACTGGGTGAATGGCTTCCCTTGATTGAACGGATCAGTCGGGAGGTGGACCTCAAGACCATGATGAGTTCGTGGTCACCGATCCAAGATATTTATGCAATGCGTCATGGCTCTCTGGAATGGAGACTCTTTCGGTCTTAACTCGTGAGGGAGCCCGCATCGTGAAGCACAAGAAAGGAACTGAACGGTGGGCCTGTCCTCTCGGGTGGTAGCTCCCCGTTCGCGGCAATCATCATGCATGACCTGAATCGTGAACACAGTCATAACTGGACTCCCACTCAAGCACGCAAACAAGGCATCCCGGTCATGGGGATCGGCGGCCCCGTTGGATCGGGGAAGACGGCGCTCGTCGAGGCGCTCTGTCAGCGGTTGCGCGATCGCTACAGCCTTGCCGCGGTGACGAACGATATTTTCACCAAGATCGACGCGGAAATTCTGACCAAACGTGCTGCGTTACCGGTTGACCGGATTCTCGGTGTGGAAACAGGCGGGTGTCCGCACACGGCGATTCGGGAAGACGCCTCGCATAACCAGGAAGCCATTGACGATTTGCTGCGCCGGCATCCTGACGTCGAACTGATTTTTCTAGAAAGCGGCGGCGACAATCTGGCGGCGACCTTCAGCCCCGAACTGGTGGACCATGTCATTTATGTCATCGATGTGTCGGGAGGCGACAAGATCCCACGGAAGGGAGGTCCCGGGATCACGCGATCCGATTTCCTCGTCATCAATAAGATGGACTTAGCGCCCCATGTACGTGCGGATCTCTCCGTCATGGATCGGGATACCCGCAAGATGCGGGGTGATCTTCCTTTCGCGTTCACCAACATTCTTTCAGGGGAGGGACTGGATACGGTCGTGGCCTGGGTCGAGCAGCGTATCCCGCAACGGGCCGGACGTTCGTGATCATGGCAATTCGAGAAGAGCAACGGAACAGTGCGCCTCGGAGAACCGGCGCGTCTCATGGAAGACAATCGTCAGTGAGAAACAAGCCTTCTCGGAAGAAAAATGCCCCGGGACGGTTTGCGACGGAATCAGTCGGACGGGTCGGCGAGCTCAACCTCCATTACGCGAAGCGCGATGACCGCACTATCATCTCGCACTCCTATTTTACAACGCCTTGGAAACTTCTTCCCCCCATCTACCTCGATGATACGGGGGCTGCATACACGTTGCTGATCAACCCATCCGGTGGACTGGTTGGGGGGGACCATCTCTCCATCGACATGAATGTGGAGCAGGACGCGCATGTCCTCATCTCTGCTCCTTCTGCTAATCGGATCTATCGGACGGAAGGTTTGATTTCGGAACAGCATGTCAAGATCGTGATCGGACCGGGCGCGGTGCTCGAATGGTTCCCTGAACATACGATCCCCTTTGCCGGTTCGCGATTTCGGCAGACACTCCAGGCTACGCTTGCACCCGGGGCGACGCTCTTGTTGTGGGATGCCGTCGCATCTGGACGCATCGCTCGAGAAGAACGTTGGGCATTCACCGATCTCGAAAACGAAATTCGCATCACGACCGCATCCGGCAGCTCCTTGCTGGAACGATACGTTCTTGATTCCACGACGGATTTAGGGCGTGTTGGTCTAGCGGAAGACTGGAACTATGTGGCGTCATTCTATGTTGTGAACGATGCCATGACATCAGAGGTCTGGAGCAAGCTGGAGTCGAAAATTGCCGCAAGCTTGGATGGGCAACCAGGGGAAGTATTGGGAGGTGTGTCTACGCCGCCCGTTCCGGGGCTTGTCGTCAAGATCCTGGCCCGCACGGCGCCGGACCTTACCGCCATGCTCGATACATTATGGGCGGCCGCTCGCGAAGCGCTATGGAATCTCCAACCTGTGTCCTTGCGAAAATACTGAGTAGGCAGGCTACCTCGCCGGTCCCAGTTCCGTACTCGTGCTAGAAGGGTACCGACAGAGTAGAGTGTTTGGAATCGCTCGCATTTGCGGTGCGGAGTGACCACGCCAATCCCAGCAACGACAACGTATAAATCAGCCATTTTGAAGGATCGAAATTGTACCAGCGGGGGCCGTTGCGATAGTCGCTTTGGTGGGTATGGTGATAGTTGTGATACCCCTCCCCGAACGTTAGGAGCGAGACAAACCAGCTGTCTCGACTGGAATCCGCTTGGCTATGCGGTTGGTTTCCCCAGAGATGGCAGACTGAATTAATACAGAAGGTGGAGTTGAGGACGGCAAAGGTCCGGCCGACCCCTGCGAGCATTAAACAGCTGATTCCGGCGTGCCAACCACCGTAGAGAAAGCCCACTACGAACGGAAGGGCCAAGCCAGATAAGAAGATGGGTGTGTAATAGCGATGTTGCCACATCACGACCGGGTCTTGACGGAGCCTGGTCGCATATTTCTCATCCGAATAGCGCTGGTCGGCGAAGAGCCATCCGCAGTGGCTATGCCAAAACCCCAGTTTGGCATTGTAGGGATCAGCCTCTTGGTCGCAGGCTGCATGATGGCGAATATGATCGGCTCCCCATTTGAGCGCGGAATTCTGAAGCGCCCATCCTCCGGCGATCAAGAGTACGGCCTTGACCCAGTCGGGGCACATGAAACTCCGGTGAGAAATAAGTCGATGGTAGCCGACTGTGATGCCGAGTCCGGTGACCATGTACAAGACTACAAACATGGTCCAATCCAGCCAGGTGTAGCCGTAGATGAAGCCAAACAACGGAACAGCGATCAACCCGCTCCCAGCGATAAGGCTGAAGAGCATTACCGTCACATAGATGGGATACGAGCGTCTAAGGCTGATGGCAGATTCGGCTGATGCTGTCATTGAGTGTGCTGATGCAGGAGGGACATGCGGTGGTACTTACTTAGGCAATGCTGGTTGAATTAAGATCGGCCTGAAACCTCGCCCACTGTACCAGGACGGAGATAAAATAGCTACCGTAGAAACGTTGAAAAGGCCCTCTTGTTAGACATTGACAGCGGGCGGTAAGATTTCATATACATACAAGGTCCTAGCCCACCTCGCCATGGTGCGTGTAAGACTGTGATCGGATGATCCTGGATCCATAGAAACCAGAGGGATAGGTCGTCAGTAGGCAGGATGTTGGTCAATTACAAGGAGGCAGTCCAATGAAGAGTGCGTTAACAATGATGTTTGGTGTAGCAGCCGTCGCGTTGGTCGCGGCGCCTCTCACCTCGTATGCGGGAGGAACAATCTCCGGGAAGGTAACCTATGCCGGTAAGCCGGAGCAGAAGGAGTTCCTCTTTTCAAAGTTCCCCAATCCAAAGTTCTGCCCCAAGATTGCCGAGAAGGATAAGGGCAAGGTCGATGGCGACAAGCGGTTCTTGAAGCAGATCGAAGTGAGCAAGGACGGCGGGTTGAAGGGAGCAGTCGTGGCCGTGGTGGACATCGAAGATAAGGCCTGGATGGACGGGTATGCCGGGACGGAAGTCGTGGCGGAGTTTTGTGATTTTCAGCCGTTCAGCGGGATCGTCGTCAATACTCGGCCCTTTAAGGTTGAGAACACTGATGCAGATCCGGAAGATCCCAAGTCGGTCGCCGGAGTGCTGCACAACCCGCATAGCTTCACGGTGAAGGGCACGAGCTCGGCCACAGGTTTCAACATCGGTCTGGCGAAGAAGGGTGACAAGCTGGATAAGCCGGTGACGTTCCGAGGCGGTGCTGAAAAGGAAGGATACTTCCGGTTACAGTGCGATCAGCATGAATTCATGCAATCGTTCTTCCTGCCCGTGTCGAATGCGCATTTTGCCGTCGCGAAGGACGATGGGTCCTTCGAGATCAAGGATGTGCCGGCCGGCAAGCATAAGGTCGTGGCCTGGCATCCATTTGCAGGCAAGGCCAAGAAAATCGAGTTCGAAGTGGATGTAGCCGATGGTGGGACCGCCAACCTTAAGGCTGAAATCAAGTAAGCCTTGTTCTCTTGTTCTGTAGTCGTGTGGTTGAAGGGCAGCGGGGTTCCGCTGCCCTTCGTGTTTCCAGCCCTTTCACACCCCATGTATTACCTTGCCTGGCTGACAATATCGTTTCGTTGTGTCCATAGTCGTTTTAGTCGCGAATCGATGTGCTGCGCGTCTAACCCTGACCTCAGTCAATCCTCAGCCTGATCACATTTTCGAGAATGTTCTCCTCCGCCCGACTCTGCGCGATGTGTTACATGGTGTTTGTTACGCAGGGATGAAGGAAAGCGACGTGAATTGGCCCGACAAAGGAGGAGGCCCATGAAGCTTCATGCTTCAATCTTAGGAGGTGTTCGCGCGCACGTCCGGACGAAGAGAGTCCTTCTATTGCTGCTCCTCCTCCCTATCCATCTGATGCTTGCGTCCTGTTCAGTGATTGAAGGGACCTTCTCAGCCATCAAGACCACCTTCTCGGTCATCAAGACCAGCTATCGTGTCGCCAAGAAGACGGTCAAAGGCACGATATGGGTGGTGAACGGTACGTATGAATTGACCAAAGAGACTACGAAACTTGTCTATCACATCGGGAAGTTCACCTTTGAGGTGGTCCGGGCTCCACTGGAGTATCCATTGGTCCGGGACGACATCCAGACGATCGATGGGCTTCCGGTCAAAGAGGCGATTCGTCTCGGACGGGTCAAAACCGCTCCGTACACCGTCAACGGTCGGCATTATGTGCCGATGAGCATGGCCAGCGCACAGACGTACGAAGAGACGGGCTTGGCATCGTGGTATGGGGAGGAAACCAGGCGCCAGCCGGGAGGCCACATGACGGCCAACGGCGAAGTATTCAACCCCGGTGCATTGACGGCGGCCCATAAATATCTGCCGCTTCCGATCCATGTGCAGGTGACGATCTCGAGAATGGAAAGTCGATCATCGTCAGAGTGAATGACCGAGGTCCTTTCTCCAGTCGGCACAACCCTGATTCAGAGAAGCGGATCATCGACCTCAGTCGGGGAGCAGCCGAACGACTCGGATTTGTCGGACAAGGAGTCGCCAGGGTGCATGTAGAAACGATCCAGCTCGAAGAAGCGTAAACGAAAGGTGGTTGAGTTTCCTTTGAACAGGCCTGGTCCAAGTTTGCCGGGGCCGATCACTTGGTTGGTTCCTAGGCGCTTTTGGAGCGGCCTTTTCGTCTGACGACAGCGAATGTGCCGCCTTGTCTTTTACTTTACGATCTAGGTAAGATCTTATGTTTCAACGCTATCTGCTTAAGGGAGTGGTGTGTCACGAGAGCTCTCACTCGCGGAAGTCTTTCAGTTGGGCTATTACTGGGAGACCAAAATCCTATTGACGGCCGTGAAGCTGGACGTGTTCTCCGCGATCGACGAACGGCCGAAATCAGCCCAAGACATCGCCGGTCGGCTTCATGCCGATCCTCACACCTTTGCCCTCCTCCTGAACGCCCTCGTCGCCATGAAGTTGTTGACGAAGGAAGGCGACTTGTATGGCAACTCGTCGACGTCGCTGAAGCACCTTGCCCGGCATTCGCCTCAGTACGTCGGCCATCTGCTTCTCCTGCACGATGCGGAATGGAACAACTGGGGTAAGTTAGAAGAGACGATTCGAACGGGGCGACGGACGGTGGATCGACATGTCTTCGAGACCGATCCTGAATTAGGAAGCAACGTGCTTACAGTGCTCAATCGGATTGGCCAGCAAAGCGGCCCTGACTTGGCCAAGCGGCTGGAGCTCGGTGGCCGCGAGCGGATGTTGGATCTCGGTGGAGGCGCTGGGACCAACGCCATTGCCTTCTGTCAGGTGTTTCCGGATCTACGCGCGACGGTCTTCGACCTTCCAGCGACGCTGAAGTTGACGGAAAAAACGGTAAAGAATGCGGGGCTGGACTCGCGGATTGCCTTGCTGCCGGGTGATTTCAATCGCGACCAACTTGGGGGGCCGTACGACGTGGTCTTGATGTCCGATATCCTGCACTATCAAACGTTCCAGATGAATCAGCAGCTGGTCAACAAAGTCTTTGGCTCACTGGCATCGGACGGGCGGTTGGTGATCAAGGATCGGTTTCTCGATGAATCCGGAACCGGCCCGGCGTGGACGACGGCGTTTGCCGTCCACATCCTCGTCAATACCCAGCAGGGCAGCTGCTTTCATGCCAGCGAAGCTATGCAATGGCTCCACGCCGCCGGGTTTGTTTCTGTGGTGGAGCTGGAGAAGACGGCCGTGGTGCAAGGCCTGAAACCGTAAACAGTTCATAGGCACCCGTCGCGTAGAAGGTCAGCGTTGTCTGAAATGACTGGAGAGCAGGTGTGATGATTTAATGGGCACGACTAGTGGGATCTTGTGATGGATTGGTTGCGGGAACCGGGGTTCTTTGGCACCCATGCCACGACTGGAGCGGATCTCAGTCAGATGATGGCGACGCTTTTTACCGCTCTCTTCATCGTGGGATGGCTTCAAGCGCGCAAACGAAAGGCCGATGCGCACCATTGGCTGATGTTGGGCGGCATGATGTCCATGCTCAGCTTCTTTATCGCCTACTATCTATTCCGGCAGCTGGGCGTCTTGGCCGTCGAAGGGAAGGAAGGGTTCGGTGGCTCACAATCGCTCTATGATTACGTCTTCATTCCCGTGCTGACGCTCCACATCATTCTCGTCATTATCGGCCTGATCATGGCCGTGTATATGATCGTGTTGGGATTTCGCTCACAGCAGTTTATCGACGGAGTGCGATCGTTGCGGGAATCACGGCTGCTCACGACGTGGAAGAAGATCAGCCTCATCTTTATCGGAATCGCCGTGGTAGTCCTCGGGATCTTTTTTTCGCGGGTAGCCACGGCAGGATTTTCGATGCGGAAGCTGGAAGTGTATGTGATATTTCTCGCCCTCGTGGCGTTCGTGTTTGCGATCGAGATGACGATTCAACGGATTTGGCCTGACGGGGCGAAGCGGCATCGGGCGCTCGGCCGGTTCACGATGGTCATTTACTGTGTGTTGTTCGTCACGGGAAGTTTCACCTACACGATGTTGTATATCTTGTACCCGGGAAAGATTGGTTGAGCTCTTGCGATGTTGACCTGTGGCTGTGGTCGCTGGATGCATACCGAGGGGATTGAGGAGCGTGGTAGTGAGACCGGTCCGTTGCAGTGGTTCATCCGTTCCGAATGTCGTGGCTGTGGGTTGAAAGTCGGTGTCGATGTGCCGGAAGGGGAGACACATGGCCTCGTCGATCGTTTGCTATGGACCGATGAGGCATTGAACCGATTGGATCGCATGCCGCCCTATGTGGCGGTGCTGGTTCGAAAAGAAGTCGAGGAGGGTCTCCGCCGACAAGGACAGCGGGTCGTCACCTACGAGACGTTGATTCGTTCCCGAACCGGGGAGCGTATCGAATGGGATTCCGAGGCGGAGCGGCGGCTGGAACGGGTACCGGCGCCGGTTCGCGCCATGGCACGGATTGAACTCGAACGCACGGCGGCGGATCGTGGGTTGCCTCGTATCACCGTGTCGCTGATGGAAGAAATCAAAGCGAAGTACTTTGGGATGGCAGCTCAAAAAACCTGAAGGTAAACGTGAAAAGTGAGACGACAAGGACGATCCGCGTTTCACGCCTCACCTCTCGCGCTTGACAAGTTTATTTATGATGCATCGAATGGCATTGCGTGTGATTCCCAGCTTGAGCTTGGCAGCGACGGAAGATGCCGTGCGCCGACAAAAGCGGATCGTCATGTTCGTGCCTGGACTGATCGCCTTTGGGGTGTATCGGCTGGCGAAGCATCTGGTGCCGATCGCCGATCCCTTGGTCTTGCTCGCAGTCAGCAGTCTGACGGCCATGGTTACCGCGCTCTTGTCCTATCGGGTGGGTCGTGCGACATCCTGGTCCACCGTTGTCCGGCAAGACGGCCTGCGTCTCCTTGGCTGGCTCACCGGCTGGATCGGAGCCGTGTACGGCATGCAACTGTCTCTGTTGGTCCTCACGCTGTTATGGATCATGCACTACAGTTATCTTCAGCATCCCGACGGACCGGCCATGATGGCGATCATCATCTCCTCTACCTCCGTCGCACGGGATGCGTTTGAGATCGGCCATGTACGCAAGCTTTCGGTGTCGGGCAGACCGTTTCCGACGTTTCCGAATGGTGAACAGCTGCGTGTGCTGGTCCAACAGCGAGCTTGGCAACTAGGACCGTGGGTGTTGACCGGTTTGGGCGTTGGGGCTGGAGCATCGCTGTCCGGGATGGCGATTGCGAACGAGCAAGGCGCCGCTCTGGCTCAACTACTGACCGTGACGATTCTGGGGGGAGGTCTCGCGCTTTGTTCATATTTGGGCGGACTCTACCCGACCAGCGCCTGGCTGCACTCGCTCCGTCGGACTGCGCCCGGTGAACTGCTGAAGTATTGGTGGTGGCCCGGGATGGCCTTTGCGTCGACATATTATCTCGTGGCGATGGGCGTGCTTTTGTTTGTCGTCCGCCAGCCGACGATTACAGTGGCTTCAGCGGCTGTGATGGGAACGATGGTGGCGGCCATGATGGCGGTGTATGGATATTATCTAGGCACGCGGCGTCATGTCGAGGATGAGCAAGGGCCACAACTGTCGAGCGGGATGCTGCGCTGTCCTTTCGTGATGGGGATTCTTGGGAAATCGGTACAAGCCACGGACAATACCGGAGGAGTATTAGCCTTTGGCAAGGGTGGAACCAAGAGGTAGGTGTATGAGGCGAGCATCGTGGGTGAGACGTGTCTTCGTCAGTGTGGTGATCGCGTTGGTGACTCTCGTGGTCCTGTTTGTATCTTCCTCGTGGAACGGACCTGTTCTGTCTTTCGCGGAATCCTCAACCGATGTGTATTTCGGCACCGAGGGAACTCCGCAGGGACCGCCAGCTCCCGCTCCGCATGATACGGTCTATCCGCGAATCGGCTCATTGGATAGTCGGCTGCTGGTGTGGTTTGTCACACAGCAACATACCTATTTCGGCGGATTCGTGCTTGCCCTCCCATTGTTTTGTGCGTTGCTCGAATTTCTTGGACTGACCACCAAGAAGCCCGCTTTGGCCCTTCGTTACGACGGCTTGGCGAGAGATCTTGCGAAAGTGGCGGTCTTGGCCCTGTCGATCACCGCACTCATCGGGAGTCTGATGCTCACGATGTTCATCACGCTCTATCCGAGTTTTATGAAGTACATGGGCGGCACGTTCAAGGGATTCATGCCGGCGTACGCCGCGGTGTTCGTTGGGGAAACACTGCTATTGATCATCTACTACTATGGGTGGAATCGGATGACGGATCGAGGCATGAAGTGGATCCACGCCGCGATCGGCATTCTGACCAACATTGTGGGAACCGCGCTGTTGATGATGGCGAACGCCTGGTCGGCTTTCATGATGTCGCCGGCCGGGGTGGATGCACAGGGTCGATTCCTGGGAAATGCCTGGCATCTATTGCATTCCGCGCTGTGGAATCCGCTGAACGTCCATCGCTTCCTCGCGGACATTATGTCCGGTGGGGCGGTGGTGCTGGCCTATGCCTGTTATCGATTTTTCACGAGTAAGACTGACGAGGAACGGGCCTATTTCGATTGGGTCGGCTATGTTTTTCTGTTTGTGACGGTCTGCGCGCTCATCCCGATGCCGATTGCCGGCTACTGGCTGATGAAATCGGTGTTCGTGTTTCGCCAGACGATGGGCGTAACCATGATGGGTGGCTTGCTCACGTGGCTGTTTGTGGTCCAGGCGCTCTTGATCGGCGTCTTGTTCCTGGGCATCAACTATTACCTCTGGCAGAGCATGGCACGCATCAAAGGCGGTGAGCGGTATCAATCCTACTACCAAGTCTTGTTGGGTGTATTGATGCTGGCGCTCTTCATTTGGCTGACGCCTCATACGCTTCTGATGACTGCCAGTGAGGTCAAGGCGATGGGAGGCGCTCAGCATCCCGTGATCGGCAACTATGGCGTGATGTCGGCCAAAAACGGGGCCGTGAATATCCTGATTCTCGTGACCGCCCTCAGCTTTCTGTACTACCGACGAGCCAATCGAACCATGACTATCTCGTGGGCCAAGACCGGGAACATCGTGATTACGGTGTTGTATCTGGTTGGGGCGTTGAACATCATCTGGTTGTCCGTTTATGGGTTCTACTTGCCGGCGAAGATTCGTGTCGGCCTGTCGGCTCCCCAAGCGTTCACGACACTGACCGTCATCGTCGTAGGTGTGGTGATGAACCGCGTGATGCTCAGGCGAGCCGTGGTGCATGGCCCGATTCAGTGGGGAAAAATTCCGCTGCGCGGCATGGTCGGATTGTTTGGGTTGGCGGCGGCCTTCAGTTGGGTGATGGGCTTGATGGGCTACATTCGCTCGTCAGGGCGCTTGTCATGGCATGTCAGTGAGTTAATGGCCGATGTCTCGCCCTGGGCCTTCACTCCGGATCTTCAATACGCGACGAAAATGGTGACGTTGAACATGGTGGTATTTTGGGCGGCCGTCCTTGCATTGTTCTGGATGTGTGAGCGGGGACAGCAGCCGGTGATGGGTGAGGAATTCCAGGAGAAACAGGCGCCCTTGCTTTCGCCGGTGCCCTCGCAAGAAACATAGAAAGGGAATGAAATCCATGGAGTGCCGTGGGCCAATGTACGCCGCAGCCGTGCTCAGTGTTCTGGTGAGTGTTTGTGTCTGGCAATCTCCCGTTATCGCCCAAGGGCCGCCACTCGTGCTGGAGGATTTTCAAGCGAAGGAGGCGGATGGCTTCCCTTCTCTGTGGGATCATGAAAACCAGCGGAGTCAATCGAAAGGTCGTGAAGCCTACAAGGTGCGGTCGGAAGACGGCGTGAACTTCCTGTCGGCGAAAGATGCTGGCCAGCGGATCAAGAAAAAGAAAATTGATTGGGATCCCAAAACCCATCCTATTTTGACTTGGCGGTGGCGTCTGAATAAAGCTGCGACCGGTACTGAACCACTCGCCGCCGTCTACGCGTCTCTGGATACCGATCTTCTTTTTATTCCGGTGTTCACGAAATATGTCTGGAGTGAATCAAAGCCGGAGGGGACCTTAACGGAAGGCGGTATGTTCAGCGGATCAGAGATCGTCGTTCAGTCCGGAACGAAAGAGATCGGGCAATGGTTTGAGGAGCGGGTGAATGTGTACGAGGATTTCAAGCGGATTCATAAGCATGAGCCGGCTGACAAGGCATGGGGCATCTCCATTATCGCGGCTCCTGGCGTTGAAGTCGATTTTGGTCCGATCGTTGCTGTTCCGGCAAAGTAGAGATGTACTCCTGGTCCACGAAGGATCGTGTCATGGCGGGGAACAAGGTGTTTGACATTGCGCTAGGGATAGCCGTGATGGGTACGGTCGGTACGCTGATCGGGCTCACTATGGGCGGTGGATTAATGCCGCTTGCCACCTCCGTTGGACTCGCCCTTGGTGTTGTGATCGGCTGTCTTGGCGGCCGCAGGTTTCTCATCAGTATCCTTGTTGGGACCCTATCGGGTGGTGCCTTGGCTTGGTTGATGGCCGGTGGGGAGCGGATCTGGGTCGGTGCGGGAGCGGGTGCGGCGATGGGCGGTTTTCTCGGCGTTCAGATTTCAATGTTGCTCGATGTGCGTGCTGCCAAAAAGGCGGCGTCGGAACAGGGTCGGGACGTCGCCCTCCTAGATCGGTAGACATTCTCGATTAAAGAGGTATCCGTGGAAAACAAGGGCGTGTTGGTCGGGTCCATTATTTTTGTGTTTGCGTCGTTTTTTCTCATGATCGGCCTGCTGGCCTATGAGTCCTATAAGGCGAAGCAAATGAAACAGCTCGCCGCCTCGGTAAAGTCGGAAGCTCGGCCGACGGCGAACAGCCTGCCGGCCCAGGACTACTCGATGTACAAGACGAAAATAGGCGACGAAGGTCGTGAGATGGTACAGATTCCAGAGGGACCTTTTACGATGGGAAGCAATGACGGTGATCCGGATGAGGCCCCTGAACATCAAGTTTATTTGAAGGGGTTCTATCTCGATCAAAAAGAAGTCACCCAAGGTGAATATATGCGGTTCGCCAAGATGACCAAGCGTGGTGCGCCCAGGATTGAGGTCTTCGACGACGATCAGTCGAAGATTCTGAAGCCGGAATTCGCGGCCATGAGCGTTTCGTGGGACGAAGCGGCAGCGTACTGTAAGTGGGCCGGTAAACGACTTCCAACGGAAGCGGAGTGGGAAAAAGCCGGGCGTGGCGAGAGCAAGAGGAGATACCCGTGGGGGGACAAGTTTGTCCCCAGTGCAGCGAACGTCGACGGTAGTGAAGATGGGTATAAATATTTGGCTCCACCGGGGTCGTTCGATGCGGGGCGAAGTCCATATGGCCTCTATGACATGACGGGCAATGTGGCTGAGTGGGTTGAGGATTCTTACGACGAACACTACTACAAAAAATCACCATTTCGTGATCCCAAGGGGCCGGAGAACGCTGACCTCAAAGTCGTACGCGGCGGCTCATGGAGGGAAACCGAACACCATGCTAGGCTATCGAAGCGGTTTGCAGCCAAGCATTGGCGGACAGATGTGACGATCGGCATTCGCTGTGCAAGCGATCTTGATCAACCCGGAGGAGGTTGAGTCATAGGACGGCATGCTCGACTCAAAGTTCAAACTGGTCTTTCTACTTGTAGTGCTGGCCTGTGCGGCCATGCCCATCGTTGCAATTATGCGGGGCACCACCCTAACGCCTTATGAACAGCCGCCGACAAACGCCGGTTCTGAAATGGAGTCGGCATCGGAGAACGTTTCAGGGGAGCTGCCTATTCAAGATGAGATGGTAACAATTCCAGCGGGCCCATTCATTCGTGGGACGAACGGTGGCGGGTTCGATGAGCGTCCACAGCGAACCGTCTATCTAGATGAATTTTCCATCGATCGGTATGAAGTGACGAATCACCAGTATCAGCAGTTTGTTCAGACAACCGGTCATCGGAAACCAGGACTCCCTGCACGGTATGCCAAGAGCAGCGGTAGAATGAAGGGAATCAATCAGCCGGTCGTCTATGTATCGTGGGATGATGCGGCGGAATATTGCCGGTGGAAAGGAAAACGTCTTCCCACGGAGGCGGAGTGGGAAAAGGCGATGCGGGGCAGTGACGGAAGACTCTGGCCATGGGGTAATAAAGAGCAGGCAAATGGTGCCAATTGGGCCAGAGTGCCGGATGGGTACGAGGTGTCTGCGCCGGTGGGAAGTTTTCTGGCCGACAAGAGCCCGTATGGGGTGATGGATGGGGCAGGTAACGTCATCGAGTGGGTAGCTGATTGGTACGACGAAACGTATTACAAGATCTCGCCCGAACAGAACCCGCCGAGTCCTGAGTATGGCACGTACCGGGTTCTTCGTGGCGGAAGTTATACGACGACCGGAGGGGATGTTCGGATTACCAGCCGAAGCAAAATGATGTCTGACTTTCGAGATGAAACGATCGGATTCCGCTGTGCGATTTCGAAGATCGGAACGAAGGAAGAAGGAGAGCGGAAAGCCCGATAAATACTATAGAAAGTCGAAGTAGTAGAGAATCAAAAACACGGCCAAAATGATGTTGACAACCATACCGGCCAAAACTATAATGTCAAACACTTTTGAGTTTTTCGTCACGGTTTCTCCCATTGCTTCGCTCACAAGCGGCAAAATTCTGATAACACAGGGCCGGGTGCCTGTCAAGGAAGTGCAGTAATTCTGAAATCCCCACCAACATCTATCTTATCGGAGTAATACAACAATGGCCACAGCTACCCAAGACAGCGACATTAAGATAAAAGTCGGTAAAATGATTTTCTACATTACTTGTGCCGTTGGGCTATGGTTTTTCTACTGGTTTGCTGGCATTCAGTGCCCCTGTTGAAGGTGATCGCATCAGTTGTATGGTGCGGTTGTGCAGGCTAGTCAGTTGATGAACTTGGTCGGCGGAGGAGAGGAAAGAAATGAGCGCGCTGAATAACCCTGTCATTGCGGTGGTCGTTTCTCTGATTATTACAGTCGGCTATTTTATTCTGGTTGATCACTACCTCATGGATATGCAGGGATTGGACTTTTGGTACCTATTCCGAAATTAGATGTCGGGAAACAGTAATCGGTGCCGGAGAAAGTAATCGGTAATTGAGAGTTTAGATAATTCGTGCATCATTAATCTAACGAGAGTGTATTAAGGAGGTATTCCATGGGCCTTTTAGCCGGCAAGCGCGTCTTTTCAATCATGGCGCTCTGCATGATGGTTGGCCTCCTTCTGCTTCCGATCGTCGTGGCTCTGCCTTCGCCGGCCATCGGTGAAGAGGCTCCTGCCGGCGATGCGGCAAAGAAGGATGGGGATAAGGTTGAAAAGGGTCGGGATGTCTACTACAAGACCGAGGGTATTGTAGTCGGTGCTCCTGCCCCCAAAACGACTGATGGTCCTAAGGACTATCCGAGGTACAATTTTGAGAGCCGCGTTCTCCTCTGGTTTGCGAACCAGCAGCACCTTTATTACGGTAGTTTCGTGCTGGCCGTGCCGATCTTTTGCATGATTATCGAGTTTATGGGGGTGGTGACCAAGGACAAGGCGCTCGCCAAGCGCTATGATCAGTTGGCGTATGACTTTATTAAGATCAGTCTGACGGCGTACTCTCTTACGGCAATTCTTGGCGGTATCCTGATCTTTACCTTCCTGACCTTGTATCCAGCGTTCTTCTCGTATTTGTCCAGCATATTCCGCCCGGTCATGCATATCTATGCCTTGATGTTTGTGGCTGAGAGCGGAACCCTCTACATCTATTACTATGGCTGGGACAAGATGAAGGAGGGATTCCTGAAGTGGATCCATTTGAGCATGTCGGTGATCTTGAATATCATCGGGACCTTGCTCATGTTCTTGGCGAATTCCTGGATCGGCTTCATGATGTCGCCTGCCGGTGTCGATGAGCAGGGGCGATATCTTGGGAATATTTGGCACGTGATTCATACGGCTTTGTGGAATCCCCTCAATCTTCACAGAATCCTCGGAAACATGGCCTTTGGCGGTGGTGTGGTCGCTGCGTATGCCGCCTATAAATTTTTGGCGGCAAAGACAGACGAGGATCGCGCTCACTATGACTGGATGGGTTATATCGCCATGGCGCTCGGCGTGGCCTTCTTGATTCCGCTGCCATTTGCTGGATACTGGCTGATGCGGGAGGTATATGCCTATCGGCAACAGATGGGCATTACATTGATGGGAGGCCTGCTCGCGTGGCTATTCATCATTCAAGCGACGATGATCGGAATTCTCTTCCTCAGCACCAACTATTATCTCTGGCAAGCCATGGGGCGCATGCGCGGTGCTGAGAAATATCAGCGATACATTAAGTACCTTGTGTTCTTGTTGGCCTGCGGTTACATGGTCTTCATCACGCCGCACACCATGGTCATGACGCCAGCTGAGCTAAAGGCCATGGGAGGCCAGCAGCACCCGGTCCTGGGTAACTACGGGGTTATGTCTGCTAAGAACGGTGGCATCAACGTTATTATCACGACCACCGTGCTGAGTTTCGTCTGGTATATGCGGGGCAATAAAGTGTCAACCGTATCGTGGGCGAAGTTCGGGAACATCTTCATGGGGGTATTCTTCGCCTGCGCCTACTTCAATATTATTTTCCTTGCGGTATATGGATACTACATTCCTGCCAACGTACGCGTCGGTTTGTCTGTTCCTCAGGTCGCGACTACGTTGTCCTGTCTCTTCTTCATGTTTGCCCTGAACAGCTTCATGATGAAGGGCGCGAAACAAATGGGACCGATTGAGTGGGGTAAGATCTCTGCTCGGTCTCAATACGCGCTCATCATGTTGGCGACGGCATTCACCTGGATGATGGGGTTGATGGGCTATATCCGCTCATCGGTTCGACTGTTCTGGCATGTGAATGAAATTATGAGGGATAACTCTCCCTGGGCTTATACCCATACGGTGGGATTTGCCGCCAACATGATTTCATTTAATGTCTTGTTTTTCTGGATCACGATTCTCTTTGTCTTCTGGTTAGGCAGCTTGACCGCGAAGAAGGTTCCGGTCGAGGCAAAAGCGGGAATCCCGGGTAGTGTCCCGCAGCCGGCTGCCAGTCACTAATCAGTGTCTTTTTGATAGGCAGTTCAACGGCGGAGAGGGATTTATTTACCGCTCCTCGTTGAGCTGTAGGAGGTTACGACCTTGGGTAATCTTATTTCGGAAGCACTCTCAATGGGCTGGATGGCTCTAGCTATCATCGCGGGGCTGATAGTGTACTTCCAGATGTCCATCAGTGACCCCGTCGCAAAGAAACGGGCTGTTTTTAAGACCTTCATCGGGCTGGTCTCTTGTTTTCTTTTGTTCATGGCGATCGCCAATTATAAGAACAATTTTTATGGCGAGAATCGGCTTTTACCCGTGTCCCTGGTGATGATCACCGTGACCACCTTCGTTATGGCGTTGTACTTCACCAACTTGAGCGCCTTGCTTCGGATTGGCGGGTTCATGTTTTTTGTAGCTGCATTTCTGTCGGGCTATGGAAACTGGCTCCCTCAAGTTGAAGGTGGATTTCCGCCGGTAGAAGAAAAGAAGACCTGGGACTCCATGACGCCCCAGCAGTTGGCCGACGAAGGTGAGAAGATTATCTTCGGCGGTGTCGGAAAAAATAAGGAGCAGGGCGCGATCGGGAAGGGACAATGTCCGCTCTGTCATGCCTTCCATGCGGGCATGCTCGGTGAGCGTGCGCCGAATTTGTTGGGTCTTCCCACTCGGAAGGAACGTTTAGAAGATCCGAAATATTCCAAAGGTGATCCGTCAAAGCGTGAGTACTCCGTCAAGGAAGCGTTCCCTGGTTCAGGTACCGCTGAAAACGTACAGGAATACATTGCAGAGTCGCATGCATGTCCTAGTTGTTATGTCGTGGCTGGGTATGGAGTGAAGGGTACCAACGATAAGGAAAGCCCCATGCCGGCCATTCATAAGCCGCCGATCTCTCTAAGTCTTCCGGAACTTGCGGCCGTTGATACATGGATGTATCTCCGCGAGGGGGTAGAGCCGCCGTCCTTCGAAGAGATTGTTAAATCCTACGAAAAGTTTATCCCGGAAGCGGATCGTCCGAAGCAGCAAGAGGAGAAGGCCGCTGGCGCTACGTCTCTGATGGCTGACGGATCGGAGCCGGTTGATCAGATCTTTGCAAAGGCTCAATGTGTGTCGTGCCATACGATCCCAGGTATTCCAGGTGCTATGGGCACAATTGGTCCAAAGCTGGAGGAAGGAACCACGGCTCCCCAACGCATCAAAGATCCTACGTATAAGGGCACTGCCAAGTCTGCGACTGAATACATTATGGAGTCCATCGTCGATCCAAGCGCCTTTGTCGTGAAGCCATTTCCAGACAACACCATGCCGAAGGTCTTCGGCCAAAAGTTGAGCGCTGGTGCATTGAAAAAAATCGTCGATTATTTATCACAAGTAAAAACCGGGGCGCCGCCGCCGAAGATTTCATAGCGCCCGGTTGTCTCTTATGCGGAGAGTAAAGGGAGTTTACCGATGAAAGCGTTGATGTCGCTCGGTGCCTTGGTTGGTGTAGCGGGGCTGCTCCTGCTGGGTGGGATGATCTTCGACATTGTTCCATCCACCACTGTGAGATTGGTTGAGGGATATATGCCGATCCAGCTGCTGCTCGAAGTGGCATGCTACGTGATCGGTTTTACCGGCTTGAGCTATATAATGAGTGCCATGGGCATGGCCATCCCGCGCTTCTGGCAAGGGATCGGGTTCTGGGTCTTCTTGATGCTTTATCTGAAATATCGTGTCTATCCGCCGATTCCTTTCAGCGTACGAGCGATGTATGGGACGGTGGGGCTCGTGACGGTGTTCATGTGGGTATCCGCCAATGAAGAGGATTGGAACAAATTCAAGCAGCCCATTATGAATGTGCTCGATGCGCAGACTGGGATGAATAGGCTTCTCCGCTATGCGTATCTTGTGCTCATTCCCATCCTTGTCGGCGGGTTTTCCTATAATGCCATGATGCCGAAATCGGAAGAGCCAATCGAGCTCAGAACCGTCCATCCTGCGCCGCCTGCCAGTACAAAGGTCCATGGTAAAACCTATACCCTGCAGACTTCGCAGAATCCATATCGGGTCAATCCTGAGGGGAAGTACGATCAAGAGTTCTCCAACGCCAATATCGTCGAGCAGGGCATGGGGCGTCTAATGAAGCCTAACGCCAATCCGTGGGATGACAAGAATCAAGGGTATCTGAAGTACGTCCGCGAGGGCGGCGAAATCTTCTTTCAAAACTGTCATTTTTGCCATGGTGACAACTTAAACGGCCGAGGGCTCCACGCTTTTGCCTTCAATCCAATTCCCGCGAATTTTACCGATCCAGGTACGATCGCCCAGCTGCAGGAAACCTTCATCTTCTGGCGCGTGGCCAAGGGGGGAATTGGGTTGCCTAACGAAGGGTTTCCTTGGGCCTCCGTCATGCCGCCATGGGAACAACACCTGACTGTCGATGAAATTTGGAAAGTTATTTTGTTTGAATATTGGCACACTGGTTACTATCCACGGACTTGGGATTAGTCGCTGGATACCCCAAAGGCCAAACCAAACATAATGTAAATGAAGAAGATGAGGCTCAACATGATAGACAGCATGACTCAGAAGGCCGGAATCATCGCGGCTGCTGCCTTCGGAGTGGTTCTGGTGTCGGGGGCAGGATATTCGTCTGTTTCTGCTCAAGGGCTGCCTGAAGGATTTAAAAAGGGCGATCTTGCCCCTGAACCCTCCGCAGAAATGATCGAAGCAGGGAAGCGGGTTTATTTCACTAAGTGTGTATGGTGTCATGGAGTCGATGGCGCCGGTGACGGACCAGGTGCCGATCGACTGTGGCCACGTCCGCGCAATTTCAATCAAGGGACGTTTAAGATCCGCCACACCGCGAGCGGTGAGCTGCCGCTGTTTGATGCGAAAAAGCCCGTCCCCGGCCAAAACGACCTATTTGAGACGGTGACCCATGGATTGCCGGGTTCTGCCATGCCCCCGTGGGAAGGCATCTTGACCGAAGAACAACGGTTACAAGTACTGGCCTTTGTGACTACGCAGCTCGTTAAAGACCGGAAGTTTACGGATAAACAGTCGGAGACACAAACCGTCCTGCAATTAGCGGATCTGAAACCCAAGCCTGCCAGTGACGAGAGTAAGAAGCGAGGCTCGGAGTTGATCGTCGAAAAGAAGTGCGTTGAGTGTCACGGGATGGAAGGGCGTGGCGATGGGAACGCGTTTAACCTGAAAGATGACTGGGGTTTCTCGATTCAGCCGGCCAACTGGCATAAGTGCTGGAACTTTAGAGGGAGTCGTCAGGATCCCTACAACGTGACCAATATCTTCCGGACGTTTTCGACCGGTGTCAATGGTACGCCGATGCCTTCGTTCGCGGATAATACAACCGTAGATGAACGGTGGGATATCGCGAATTTTGTCAATTCGCTGTGCGAGAGAGATGCACTCGGCAATCCGCTTCCAATTGATCCACTGACCGATAAACCAAAAATCAACTTTGTTATTCCGTCTGATCCTGTGGAGGGAGAGATTCCGACCGAGATCGAGCATGAAGCTTGGCAAAAGGCTCCTAAGCGGTATGTGGCTATGGGTGGACAGATCACCCATAAGCCGAGAAATTTCGTGAATCGGATTGATGATATCTGGGTTCGTTCTCTCTATAACGACAAATACATCGTTTATCTTCTCGAATGGGATGATCGAACCAAGAGTGTGGCCGAAGGGAAACTACCTTGGGCTCCGACTCAGGTGAATATCGACGTCCAGGAACAGGAGCCTAAGACCGGTGAAGAAGGCTCCATCGCCGCCAAGCAAAACAACTACGCCGTGTATAATGACGCGATTGCCATTGAAACGGCAGTAAAGTGGAAAGAATTACCTGCTCCGATCAAGCCTCGGTACCTGTTCGGGACTAACGAGCAGTTCCCCGTTGATATCGTCAAATGGGAAGCCGATGGGTCGCTTCGCGCCTTCAAGGGAACAGGTTGGGATAAGGATTTTGAAGAGCGGGATAACTATGAAGAGGCGATGAAGCTTGTGAAGGGCGAGTGGAAGAACGGTCGCTGGTATGTCATGATTCAGCGCCCGTTAGGAAATAAGAAAGACCAAGATTACGACGAGGATACTTTCTTTGAAGTGGGGCAATATATTCCGACCGTGTTTTTTGCATGGGACGGCCATAATGGTGATGCCGGACGCAAGATGGCAGTGTCGGCGTTCTATTATACATTCATGAACCCACCCATCCCTCAGGAAACCTATATCTATCCGGCAGTGATCGCGGTGGGTGTGGTGTTGCTGGAAGGATGGGTTCTGACTCGCCGTGCTAACCGGAAAAAGGGTAAGACATTGTAACATTTCATAACGAAACGTTCGGCGTGGGAAGAAAGAGAGGGGGTGGGTAGTCCCACCCCCTCTCTTTTTTCAAACAGCTTCAGGTATTTATGATCACCGATGTGACAGGCATACTGCTGGCCGGTGGAAAGAGTAGAAGGATGGGAGAGGACAAGCGATTTATGCTTGTCGGCCAGCGAACTCTCTTTGAGAGCAGTTGTGCTGTTCTTTGTGATCTCTTTGAACAGGTCTGCGTTGTCATCGCTCAAGACAGCCCTCCACTAGATCTAGAAATACCGGTGACGCGCGATCTTATTCCGAGTTGCGGGAGCCTTGGCGGGTTATATACAGGTCTTCAATGGGCTCGGACTCACCATATCTTTCTCACGGCCTGTGATATGCCCTTCTTAAACTCGGATGTCATTAGATACATGGTTGGCCTGAAAGACCAGGGTGATATCGTGATCGGTCGGTGGGCGACTCGTCTGCAGCCTACGCATGCGGTTTATAGCCGGGCGTGCATGCCGGTTATCGAAGAGATGATCAAGCTCCATAATCGAAAGATCCACAACATGGTCTCTCATCCCGCTCTATGCTCGCGCATCGTTGCGGAAGATGAGATCAGTGCGTTCGACCCGGACGGACGTTCCATGTTCAATATTAATACGCCATCCGATCTAGAAAAGGCGCGATCGGTACATGATGCCGGTCCGGGTTCAGGGCGTTAGCGTGTCGGAAGGATCCGCGAAACGGACCGTCCTTATTCTTCATCCCGGCGCGCTAGGGGATGTCCTGCTGGCTATTCCGGCGATAAGGGCTCTGAGGGAAAAGTTTTCTCGACATGCGATCGTGCTTATCGCGTCCATCGCCGTGAGTCGGCTGCTGGTGGAGTGTGGATTGATTGACAACGGGGTCCCATTGGAAGGTCAGGCAAGTCTGGGACTCTTTTCAGATACCTCCTCCCTTCCCAAGGAATTACAATCATGGTTGAAGCGATGTGATCTGGTCGTGGCCTGGACCGAAGACACAGACGGCATTCTTGCTGCTCAGTGCCGGAAGTGGGGAGTGGTTCGCGTTCACATTCAGTCTCCATCCTCGCCGAGCTTACGAGTAAGGCACCAATGCGATCGTTTTCTTGAGACGCTGGGTGAGACGGCGCAAGGTATTTCATCGGAGCAGTCGATACGGCTTCCCTCTCATCTCGTGGAGCGAGCTAAAGGCTATCTTGACGCTCTGGAAGTCTCACACGATCGACCATTCGCTCTGGTGCATCCGGGGAGCGGAAGCGTTCACAAATGCCTTGAGGCAAGACGGATGGCGTCGTTGATTGAACGGTTGCAGCAAGAAGGGATGTGCCCGCTGGTCTTGGAGGGACCGGCCGATCGGGATGCCGTGAACAAGGTACGATGTTTTTTGGAAAAGCCACCGCTTGTTCTCAAGGACCTCGATCTTTCTCTAGTTGCAGGGATCCTGGCATGGGCAACCTTCTATGTCGGGCATGATTCGGGCGTGACCCATTTGGCGGCTTTGTTGGGTGTGCGGACCATAGCCATATTTGGCCCTACAGATCATCAGCGGTGGGGCCCATACGGTCGCCACGTATCGATTGTGCGAGGGATGCCTTGTGGTTGTAAGTCCTGGGAAACGGTCAAATCGTGTGCGGAGAAACCTTGTCTTCATGTACCGGTGGACCAAGTTTGGGAAGCGGCGCGGCGTATATTATGTAGACGACCCAATAACGCAAACCCTCATAACTCCACGGAAACCGCCTTGTCTCCGACGACCACGTAATGATACAGTGGCCCGTTAATTTCCTTTCTTTGGTAAGGACTTAGGAAAATTATTGTGTCTCAAGGACTCGTACAAGAGAGGGTAACAACGGCCCTACTCGGTGCCCTCAACGGAGCGAGGGAAAAAGGGCAGTTGAAGACGACCGCGTGGCCCACACTGAGCCTTGATGCACCCAAACGACCCGAATGGGGAGACCTCGCTTCCACGGTCGCGATGTCCTTGGCCTCCTCTGAACACAAGGCCCCTCACGATATCGCGCAAATCATCGTGGAAAACCTATCCCAGAACGAACAGCTGTTTGATCGTATTGAGATCGTCCGTCCCGGTTTTTTGAATCTTACGGTAAAACCGGCTCTTTGGCAGGAGGTTCTCCGTGAAATCGAATCACAAGGGGCTCGTTATGGTCGGGCAGCTGGCGGGGCCGGCCGGCAAGTATTGGTGGAGTATGTGAGCGCCAATCCGACCGGTCCCTTGCATGTCGGTCATGGCAGGGGGGCGGCGGTTGGGCAGGCAGTTGTTCGGTTGCTAAATGCAGTCGGATACGATGCCGTGGGCGAATATTATATCAACGACGCGGGCCGCCAGATGAAATTGTTGGGCGCGTCCGTATATGCTCGTTACCAAGAGTTGTCAGGGCGGACCGTCCAGTTTCCCGAGGATGGCTATCATGGCTCGTACATTACGTCGGTAGCACGAGAGATCAAGGAGCAACTCGACGGCGTTCCCAGTGAACTGACTTCTGCCGACCTTGAGACTCGCTGCCGCTCTCTTGCCTACCAGAAACTGTTGGGACAGATCCGTGATGACCTTCAGTTATTTGGCATTGAGATCCAATCTTGGTTCAGCGAAGCGTCGCTTCTTGAATCTAAAGCCATCGAACGTGCCCTGGATGAATTGAAAGCCCGTGAACTCCTGTTTCAACAGGACGGTGCCTGGTGGTTCCGTGCGTCCCTGTATGGCGATGAAAAAGACCGTGTCGTTCAGAAACAGGACGGGGAATATACGTATCTCGCGTCCGATATCGCCTACCATCACGACAAGCTGAGGCGTGGCTACGATCTGCTGATTGATGTTTTCGGTGCCGACCACCATGGGTATATCCCGCGCATGGAAGCCGTTATGCAGGCCTATGGGCATCCCAAAGATCGTTTGCGAGTCGTGCTCGTCCAGTTGGTCAAGCTGCTGCGGGACGGAGTCGAAGTGAAGATGTCCAAGCGGACCGGGGAATTCATTACCATGCGGGAAGTCATCGAAGAGGTTGGAGCCGATGCGGCCAAGTTCTATTTCCTCATGCGGGATCCCAAGACGCATCTGGAGTTCGATCTGGAGTTGGCGAAGCAACGGTCCGCCGACAATCCGGTCTACTACGTTCAATATGCCCATGCGAGAATTTGCAGCCTGTGGCGCGTGGCCTCCGCCAGAGGGATCGCCCGGCCGTCTGCAGAGGAGACGGACCTCGCGGTGTTGACGGATCCCGATGAATTGGGACTGATCAAGAAGCTGTCCTCCTACCCCGAAGTCATTCAGGCGAGTGCCCTGGCCTTTGAACCGCATCGTGTGACGTATTATCTCCAGCAATTGGCAGCGCTGCTCCATACGTTCTACAACAAACACCGAATTTTGCCTCCTGAAACCGATTCAGGACTCGATGAGTCGGCATCCACCGACGTACTTACGCCGAAGCGGACCGCGGCGAGACTGGTCTTGATGGGAGCAGTCCAACAAGTTCTCAGAAACGGACTCGATGTCCTCGGTCTCTCGGCGCCTGAGCACATGTGACGAGTCGATGCCAACGATGCTGATGCAATACCAAGCCCTACAATCGGACCGACACTCCAAAGGCCGTATCGGTCTCCTCACGACCGGCCATGCAGAAATCGAGACACCGGCCTTCATGCCGGTAGGCTCGTTGGGACCGGTCAAAGGGCTCGAACCGGAGGACCTGCAGAATCTGGGATTTCGACTCATCCTTAATAATGCCTATCATCTATATTTGCGCCCTGGTCACAAGATCGTGGGCGACATGGGGGGGCTTCATGCCTTTACCGGCTGGCCGGGAGCGATCCTTACCGACAGCGGCGGATTTCAGATCTTCAGTTTAGCGAAATTGAGCAAGGTCACCGACGAAGGCGTCACGTTTCAATCCCACATCGATGGATCGACGCACGTCGTTACGCCGGAAAAAGCGATCGAAATCGAGGAGGCCTTAGGTGCCGATATCATCATGACGCTCGATCAGTGTGTGGCATTGCCTGCCGATCGTCAGACCGTCCAAGCCAGCGTGCATCGCACCACATTGTGGGCGGAACGTTGCCAAGCGCAGCGTCGAAGAACGGATCAGGCTGTGTTTGGCATCGTCCAGGGGGGCTTGGAAGCGGACTTGCGCGTCGAGTCGGCGAAGGCGTTAGTGAGACTCGGGTTCGACGGCTATGCAATCGGCGGATTGTCGGTCGGAGAAGGCAAGACCGAGATGTATGCGATGCTTGACGTGACGGTTCCGGAGTTGCCGGAGAAAAAGCCCCGGTATCTTATGGGGGTCGGACATCCGGAGGATCTGCTGGAAGGGGTCGCTCGGGGAATCGATCTCTTCGATTGTGTTGTGCCTTCGCGCCACGGCAGAACAGGCTCTCTCTTCACGACCACCGGTCGGATGATCATCAAGCAGGCACAGTATGCTCAAGATGAACGGCCGATTGATCCCGATTGTGCATGTCCGGTATGTCGTCGATACTCACGTGCTTATTTGCATCACTTGTTCATGGTCAAGGAAATGTTGGGATCGCGGCTCAATACCATTCATAACCTATGGTATTTTTCCGATTTCATGCGTCGGATACGAGAAGCGTTGGCACAGGGAACGTTTCCTGAGTTTCGGGAGGCGTTTTATCGCACGCATCATCGACAAGCGGTGATGGCCGGTTTAGCGGGGTGTGAAGACCCGCACGGAGAATTGTTTGGGAACAGTCACATATAGAAGAAGGGATTTGTTCGATGTTGATGGAATCGATCGCATGGGCCGAGGGGACTGGCGGAGGCGGATCACCCGCCAGTGGAGGGGCGGGCGGAATCCTCTCGTTGATCCCGTTCCTCTTGATCTTCGTCATTTTCTATTTTCTTCTGATCCGGCCCCAACAGAAGAAACAAAAACAACAGCAGGCTTTGTTGGAGGCCTTGAAGAAGGGCGACAAGGTGATCACGACATCAGGAATTTGGGGCACCATCACCAATTTGGGAAAAGAAACCGTGACACTGCAGATCGCCGACAATACCAAGATCAAAATGCAGCGCGAGAATATCGCGCGGGTGCGCGGCGAAGAGGAAGACAAGGACAAAGACGCGTAGCTCACGCGGGATAAGGGGTCACAGACGACATGAAAAAGATAAGCGGGCGGCTCTGGTTATTGACGCTGGTCATCGCGGCCTCGGTAGTGGCTTTTCTCCCGTCCTATCAGCCGCTGTATCAAGCGTTGCCCGGCTGGATGAAGGGCGTGCTTCCGAACAAGGGAATTACGCTGGGGTTGGACTTGCAAGGCGGTATCCATATGGTCTTGGAGGTGGATGAAGACCGTGCCGTGGAGATTGCGGTTGACCGTTCAGCCACCGCGCTGCAAGACCTCATCGCCGAGAAAAAGATCGCCGTCGACTTCGTCAAGCGAAGCGGGCACGATCAAATCATCATGCAGCTGCAAAATGCGGATGCCAAAGATCCGGCTCAAAAGCTGATCGATACCTTTCCCCTTTTTGTCGAGAAGGAGTCGGCGGGGTCGACGAATGCGGTGGTGTGGGAGCTGCGTGAGTCGGAGACCAAGCGAATCAAGGATTCCGCGATCAATCAGGCGCTGGAAACCATCCGGAACCGGATCGATCAATTCGGCGTCGCGGAGCCGATCGTTCAACGCCAAGGGTTGAAGCAAATCGTCGTGCAGCTGCCCGGTGTCAAGGATCCGAAACGTGCCAAGGACCTGATCAAGGAAACGGCGCTGCTGGAGTTCAAAATGTTGGATGAAGACCTCCACCTGGATCTCCCCGTGCGAATTCCAAAAGACAAAGAAGCCGAGGTGGTCCAGCAGTTTGCCGGCAAACTGCCTGAAGGAGACCAGATTTTATTCGAACGAATGGTCGATAAGGACACGGGTGTGGAGTTTCGCGTTCCTTATGTCGTCAAGAAGCGAGTCATGTTGACCGGTGATGTGCTGAGTGACGCGCGGGTCGCCATCGGCCAATTCAACGATCCGTACGTCTCGATTACCTTTGATTCCAAAGGGGGGCAGGAATTCGACCGGATTACGGGCGAGAACGTCAAGAAGCGTATGGCCGTCGTGCTTGACAACACCATCTACTCGGCCCCGGTCATTCAAGAACGTATTTCAGGCGGGCGCGCGCAGATTACCGGAACGTTCACCACGCAGGAGGCCAATGATTTGGCGATCGTGCTGCGGGCCGGTGCTCTCCCGGCGCCGCTGAAGATCGTGCAGGATCTTACGGTCGGTCCGTCCCTCGGCCAAGACTCCATCGACAAGGGCATCAGGGCCACTCTGTTCGCCGGGGCAATGGTGGTGATATTCATGATCGTGTATTACCGTCTGTCCGGGCTGATCGCGGACTTTGCCTTGATGCTCAATCTAGTGTGTCTGATGGGCGCGTTGTCGGCCTTGACCGCCACGTTGACCTTGCCGGGAATCGCGGGTATCGTGCTGACGATCGGAATGGGGGTCGATTCCAACGTCTTGATTTTCGAGCGCATCCGCGAAGAGCTGCGCGGCGGAAAGGCGCCTCGATCCGCCATCGATGCAGGGTATGACAAGGCGTTATTGACGATCATCGATTCTCACGTGACGACGCTGATTACGGGGGTGGCGCTGTTTCTTTTCGGGACCGGACCGATCAAGGGGTTTGCCGTGACGTTGTGTCTGGGTATTGCCATCAACCTGTTCACGGCGTTGGTCGGGACCAAAGTGATCTTCGATCTGTTGTATCATCGGCAAAAAGTGGAGGCGTTGAGTATCTAACCATGAAGTCGTCGGCGATCAGCCTTCAGGAGCAGGCTCAGGGTTATCACAAGGGAGCGCGCATGTTAGAGATTCTTGGCAAGACCAACATTGACTTCATGGGCAAGCGCAAGTTCGCGTTTCTCTTTTCCGGTGTGATGGTCTTGCTCGGACTCATCGCACTTGTCCAGATCGCGCGGGGTACCGCCAATCTGGGTATTGATTTTGCCGGAGGGACGGCTGTCCAGCTCAAGTTCGAGCAGCCGGTTCGGATCGATGAAGCCCGTAAGGCCTTGGAGACGAACGGCTTGAGTGATGCGGAACTACAGGAATTCGGACAGGACAACAAACTCCTCATCCGGGTGAAGGCCTCCACGACGATCGAAGAGAAGATCGCGGAACGCGTGGTAGGGGTCTTCGCCAAGGAGTTCCCCGCCAATAAATTCGTGGTCGACTCCACCACGGAGATCGGACCGACCATCGGGAAGAAGCTTCAGGAGGATGCACTGGTTGCCATCGTCATCTCATTTATCGGGATTATCCTCTACATCGCGGCACGATTCGAACTCCGGTTCGGCGTCGCCGCCGCCCTGGCCACGTTTCACGATGTCTTGGCCGTGGTCGGAGCCTTCTATATTTTGGATAAGGAGATCACGCTCCTGATCGTGACGGCGCTTTTGACGTTGGCAGGATATTCCTTGACCGATACGGTCGTGGTATTCGATCGGATCAGAGAAAATTTGAAATTGCGTCGTCGGGAGAGCGAGGAAGGGACGATCAACGCCGCCATTAACCAGGTGTTGAGCCGGACGATCGTCACCAGCCTGACCGTCGTGCTCGTCCTGATCCCCTTGACCCTGGCGGGAGGAGAAGTGTTGCACGATTTTTCACTTGCGCTCCTCTGGGGTGTCATTTTCGGCACCTATTCATCGGTCTTCGTTGCCAGCCCTCTCTTATTGTTGTGGCCGGGAGCCCCGGGTCGACTCTTGAAACGCAGCTGAAGCGAATGGTGGAATAGAAGATCGCATCGTCCGTCTGTTCCGTACTGTGGGCGGTGCGTGGTGAGACGGGTGCATCCCGAACGTCGACTTCCAACGCGAACGTGTTCTCGCGCGGAAGTATAATTTCCGCGTCTCTGTGGTATAGCCATGACACTCTGGAGCCGGTCTCACAGTCTCCAGCAGAAGATCATCGCGGCGATCGTGATGGTCGGTCTCCTGCCGCTGGCCCTTCTGCTCGCCCTCATCTATGTCGAAGAACGACGCGCCTTGCGGGAGTCGACGGGGACGAATTTCAAAGAAGTGGCCGTCGAGGCCGCCCGTCGAATCGAGATGCACATTACGCGCGGCATGAACGAGGCCCAACAACTCGCGACTGCGCCCTTCCTTCGTACCGCCGTCTCCGAGGCCAATCGAACATACGAGGGCAAAGACCCGCAGAGTATTTCGGACATTATCAAGGATTGGCAACAGCGATGGGGACAGCGCGATAAGCGAAGCGAATTTCCTCTCTTCGTCAACCGCATCGTCACGAACTATTTGATCCGATGGCACGAAATTCGAAAGTCGGACTACGTCGGCATCTTGGTAACTGATGGACAGGGGGCGTTGGTGGTCAGCTCGATTCCCCAAGTCGAATATTCCTATGCCAAAACCGCCTGGTGGCAGGCCGTCCTGAAAGGCGGTCAGCGGCCTTACGTGAGCGACATTTCCTTCGATCCGGCGTTTGGAACTCATGTGGTCGTCGTGGCGGCCCCGATCCTGGACGATCAGCGGCGGACTGTGATCGGAGCCGTGACGATCCTGCTTCGGCGTGACACATTGTTCCAGTCCATCGCCGAGGGTTCGTTCGGCGCAACGGGCCATGCCATGTTGTTCGCCTCGGACGGGAGCGTGGTGATTTGTCCGGTCCTTGCACCGGAGGCCCATTCCATCGATGCCGAATTGATCGGTACGCTGGGGACTCCGAAACCGGGATGGGCGATGGCCACGGACGACTCGCACGGAAACAAACAGGCGCTGGTCGGGTTTGCCCCGGTGAGATTCGCCGATCAGCTTGCGGCGGGTAGTCTGGGAGGGAAACGGTGGGTTGCCCTGGTACGTCAGGATGCCGCGGAAACGTTTGCTCCGTTGGGCGAACTGATGACCAAGATGGTGTTGTTCGGTTCGGTCATGCTGTTGGGGCTCGGGGGCATCGGAGTCGTCGTGGCTCGCCGGATTGCACGGCCGATTCGACTGTTGCACGAGGGTGTGCAGCAGATTGGGAGCGGTCGTTTGGAACAGCGGGTGGAATTCAAGACAGGCGATGAAATAGAGGGATTGGCGCATGCCTTCAATCAAATGGCATCGAATCTGCAACGTTCGTTTGGACAGCTGGAACGGCGGATGACCGAGGTACGGCAACTGGAGGAAAAATATCGAGATTTGATCGAACATGCTCCTGAGATGATTTGCCAGCTCGATCGGAGCGGTCGACTGGTGCACGTCAACAAAACCGGTCTCGACAAACTCGGCTATACCCTCGACGAGATGCTCGGCATGAAACTGTGGGATTTGGTTCGCGACGGACAGGCATTGAACGTATTGCACTTTCTGGAACGGCTGGTCTCGCACGGGCAGAGCTCGATGGAAACCGCGCTCTTGGCCAAAGATGGTCGATTGATGGATGTGGAGGTTCACGGGACCGCGCTGTTTGATCAAGAACGAGGCGGACTGATTCATTCCCGTGCCTTTGTCCGAGACGTGACCGAACGGCGTCGGTTGGAGCAGGAGGTACAGCGGTACACCGTCGGGTTGGAACAGGCGGTGTCGGAACGAACGCTGCAGCTCACGGTTTCTCAAGCCCGCTACAAGGCGTTGTTCGACTTCGTGGCCGATTCGGTGTTTATGGTGAGTCCAACCGGGGCCGTCGTGGCCGTGAATGAACGGGAACAACACGTACTGGGCTATGCCGAGCCGGAGATCGTCGGGAAAAACTTTCTTGACCTCGTCCCGGACGCGCACCGCCAGATTTTCACAACGTGGTTGTACGTGGTCTCGGCGGAGCATCGGCAGGTCGCCACTCAAGAAATGACCGTGTACCATGCCGATGGCCGTGAGATTCCGGTGGAAATGGACTTGATCCGCGTCGGCGGGACCGAACAACTGCACGTCATGGTGCAGCTTCGCGATATTACCGATCGGAAGAAACTCGAGCGCCAATTGGAATCATACCGCGAGGATCTCGAGCTGAAAGTTCGGGAACGTACCAGGGAAATCGAGGAGACCAAGCAATACTTGGAAAATCTGCTCGAGAACGCCAACGACGTCATTTATACATTGGATCTGGACCAACAGTTCACCTATGTCAACAGCAAGGTCAACGCCTGGGGGTATCGTAAGGATGATTTGATCGGGCGGCCGTATCTCTCCCTTTTGTCACGGCGCCATCGTGGACGGCGTCTCAAGAGCACCTTGGATATCGGAGCCAAGCAGGTGTACGAGGTCGAGGTTGTGACGCGATTGGGCGACGTGCGCGCCGTCATGGTCAGCGTGTCTCCGCTTCAAGGGGCCGATGGAGAGATCCTCGGAGTGCTTGGCATTGCCCGCGATATGACGGAGACCAAGAAGCTGGAGCGGCAGATTCGCAATGCGGAAAAACTGGCGTCTATCGGCCAGCTGGCGGCCGGAGTGGCCCATGAAATCAACAATCCGCTGGGCGGGATCCTCAACTGTCTCTACAACCTTCGAAAAGGGCCGCTGTCTTCGGCACGCCAGGAAGAATACTGGGCTTCCATGGAACACGGTGTTCGGCGTGTCCAGAAGATCGTCCGGCAGTTGCTCGACTTTTCACAGCAGCATGAACCGGCCTTCAGCCCCGCCGATATCAATCGAATCGTCGACCAGGTACTGGGATTGACCACTCATCTTTTCGTGCCCAATAAGATTCGCTTGGAAACATTTCCAGCCGCGGGGTTGCCCAATGTGATGGTTGATCGGCACATGATCGAACAGGTCTTGATGAATCTGATCTTGAACGCCGTGCAGGCCATGAAAAGCGGTGGAGTGCTGACGATCAGGACATCCGCTGCCGAGGGGGTCTGCCGGGTCGAGGTGAAAGATACGGGATCCGGGATTCCGGCCTCGGTCCTTCCGCGGGTCTTCGATCCTTTCTTTACGACCAAAGGAGAGGGAGAGGGGACGGGGTTGGGGCTCTCGGTCAATCTTGGCATCGTGGAGCGTCACGGCGGAAAAATTTTGGTCGACAGTGAAGTCGGAAAAGGCACGACCTTCACGCTGTGCCTTCCCGTGTCGCGAGAACGCCTCTTGGCGGAGAAGGGAGCATGAAAGGGTTGACCGTTCTGCTGGTCGATGATGAGCCTTTGATGCGTCTCTCCATGTTGGACGCCTTGGAAGCAGTCGGCTGCGAGGTGCGCGCGGTGCCGACCGGCACGGAGGGGATTGAAGCGATTCGAGAAAAGACATTCGATGTGGTCATCACCGATCTGCGGTTACCGGGCGTGGACGGACTGACCGTGCTCCAGACGGCCAAAGAGAAGGAGCCCCAAACCGAGGTGCTGGTGATTACCGCGCATGGATCGGTGGAAACGGCTGTCGGGGCCATGAAACTGGGAGCGTGTGATTACATCACGAAGCCGTTCCAAATGGATGAATTGCTGCTGGTCGTCGAGCGGATCAGCGGGATGATCGCACTCCGTCGAGAGAATCAAGACCTCAAACACCAGCTTGAAGACAAGTTTTGCTTCAACGGCATCTTGGGCGCGAACAGTCGGATGCGGGCGGTATTGGACAAAATCAAACTGGTGGCTGAGACCGATTCCACCGTCCTGATTGTCGGGGAGAGCGGAACCGGCAAAGAACTCGTCGCCAATGCGTTGCATCAGAACAGTCCGCGAAAAGGGTATCCATTGATCAAAGTCAGCTGTGCCGCGTTGCCGGAGACGCTGCTGGAAGCGGAACTGTTCGGTCATGAAAAGGGGGCGTTTACGGGTGCGCTGCGCCAGCGTCGGGGGCGGTTCGAAATGGCCAACAAGGGCACCCTCTTTCTTGATGAAATCGGGGAAATCTCGCCGGTGGTGCAGGTGAAACTCTTGCGTGTTCTGCAGGAACGTACCTTTGAACGGGTCGGAAGCAATGAACCGATCGAAACCGATGTGCGACTTGTGTGCGCCACGCAGCGAGACCTCCGCAAGGAGGTGGTTCAAGGCCGGTTTCGCGAAGACCTTTTCTACCGGCTCAACGTCGTACCGATCGTTGTTCCCCCGCTCAGACAACGGCAGGAAGATATCATGGTCATCGCCGAGCACGTTCTGGAAACGTGTGCGCAGAAGCTGAACAAGCAGTTGCGGGGGTTTTCCCAGCAGGCACGGGAATTGTTACTGCGCTATTCTTTTCCGGGGAATGTACGGGAGTTGGAGAACATGGTCGAGCGGGCCGTGGCCTTGGGACGGGATCGGGACGCGGTTCAACCGGCTGATCTTTGCGGATTTCAAACCTGTCCCTATTTGGGTGGTGTTCCACAGGAGTCCTGTGGTTTCTGTAGCGAAGGGTTGACCGGGGGAAAAAAGACGCGGAATACCGCTTTGACTTCGCTGGCCGCAGCACGAGAACATTTTGAGAAGGACTACATCGTCTCCGTGTTGGAACGCGTGGAGGGAAGCCGAACGACCGCCTCGAGAATCTTGGGATTGTCGAGAAAGGCTCTGTGGGAGAAGTGCAAACGCTATGGAATTCCGTCGGCACAGGGTGACGGGCAGGAGAAAAACTAGAACGACCGCCACTTACCGGCCAGAGTCCGCGCCACCGGTGAGATATCGTCGTGTGGGGCTATGTTGCGATCTTCTATTGAGGGAGGAATCTGAATCATGAATCTTGGGAACCGAACCATCCATGTTGTGCTGAGCCTTGTCGTATCTACCGGACTGACGTATGCCGCGGAACCGGCAGATGTGGAGAAATTCGTGAACGCACGGATTGAGATCGGCGAAATGATGACGAACTATTTCAAGGGTGGGGCTGGCTTTGGAGAGGGACAGCGGCCGTCTCCCGAGCAAATGAATGAAATGAGGACGGACATCAATGCCAAACTCACGGCGCTTCTCGCCAAGCATGATTTGACGCTCGACGAATATCGCAAACGCAGTCCCGAGGTATTTGCCGACGATGCGGCGATCAAGCACTATCTCAACGAGCATCCGGACGTCAAACAACGCTACGAGTCTCTCCCGCTTGATCGAATGGGGCGCGGTGGAAGCACCGGGCGGGGGTATTAGACCAGGATCAGTCCATTCATAGGTGTGGTGTTCGTTCCGCATCTACGGTCTTCCCGCACGAGTCGTAGGCTGAGAACTGGTTATGGAATATCGACATCTCGGCCGGTCAGGGGTGAAAGTCAGTCGACTCTGTCTGGGCACGATGAATTTCGGGCCGCAGACGAGCGAGTCGGACAGCCATGCGCTGATGGATCGGGCCTTGGAGCTCGGGATCAACTTCTTCGATACCGCGAATGTGTACGGCTGGAAGCTCGGCGAAGGTTGGACGGAGCAGATCATCGGCCGTTGGTTCGCACAAGGTGGAGGCCGCCGGGAGAAGGTGGTACTCGCGACGAAGGTGTACGGTCGCATGGGCGAATGGCCGAATCAGTCGCGTCTTTCGGCCGTCCATATCAAGCGAGCTTGCGAGGACAGCCTTCGACGGTTACAGACCGACTGGATCGATGTGTATCAAATGCACCATGTCGATCGGGAAACGCCGTGGGAAGAAATCTGGCAGGCGATGGAGCAGCTCGTGCGGGAAGGAAAAGTCGTGTATGTGGGGAGCAGCAATTTCGCCGGATGGCACTTGGCCCAGGCGCAGGAGGTCGCGCGTAGCCGCCATTTTTTGGGATTGGTGTCGGAGCAGAGCCTCTATAACCTCAATGAACGTATGATCGAGCTGGAAGTCATTCCTGCCTGTGAAGCCTATGGTATCGGTCTGATCCCCTGGAGTCCGCTGGGACGAGGACTATTGGCCGGTGTCCTGCAGCCCGACAGTATCGGCCGCCGCGCGGACGCAGAGTTAAAACAAGAGGTGATCAAATTCCGTCCCAAATTGAAAGCCTACGAGGAGCTGTGCGCACGGATTGGGGAAAAGCCGGCCAATGTCGCTCTTGCTTGGTTGTTGCACCAACGAGCCGTCACGTCACCGATTATTGGTCCTCGCACCATGGAACAACTGGATGGGGCCATAACGGCGTTGAATGTTTCCCTAGGTGCCGACATCCTAAAGCAACTGAACGAGCTCTTTCCCGGACCCGGCGGAGTTTCGCCTGAGGCCTATGCCTGGTAAGCAGTTCCTCTTCTGCGCAGGTCTGTTCTGCCGTTCTCGTCCGCTGAGCAGCGCGTGTGCTGGTTCGTTCGGAGTCCATAGAGACACACGATCATGTTTGCCTCCTGCCATTCGGCTCTGCCTCAAGAATTAGCCCGGGATCTTTGTCGTCCGATGATGGAGCCGTCTTTCCTACTCTAGGCTCTTGACAGATCAGAAACGACGCGCCTGGCGCAGGGAGCTGTCATCCCCAGAAAATTGTGGAACCTGTGGATAGTGATTCGAATAGTCAGCATTGGCCCGATGTGCCAGCGGAAACAATAGGCCTGGTCAAGAAATCCTCCTAGGAATATGCAAGAAAGTAAGGAAATCAGACTAGGTCCACTATTAATTGTGGTTCGACCAAAATAGAGCGGATGCCTAAAAAATGGGCGATTCGATAAATACGCACGCCATTCGCCTCGTCTTTCCCATATAAAGTGACTTGTTCACAAGGTTATCCACAGAAGATGGGGAGCAAGAATTTTGGCATTAATATAGCAGACTCAGCACACCCCAAGATAGGGGATAACTAGGATGTTCCCGTGTACAAATATGGAACGCTTACTTTTTGGGCTTCGCCTTCTTCGTGGTGGTTTTCGGGAGAGAGGACTTCGGGACGGAAGCGACGATGGACAACGCGTCCTTGAAACGGTCAAAGGGCGTTTGCGTCTTTGTGGTGTGAGTGGTAGAGTCCTGCGCGGGTTTCTCTGACATAGATCTAAGAACCGCGATTCCGGCCAGGGAAGAGCGGCCCTTCTTCTTCGTGTTGTGTAACACAAGGAGGGGGTTATGTCTAGCTCTGCCTGTACATCCTATTCAATTCTGTCTTCACGCCCTATACATTTGTTTGAGGGTGTAGTGTACACAGCATACGGAGATGAGAGTGCAGATGAAAAAAAACAGCGTGTATATGCCGTTGGTGGTTTATTTGGTGATAAATCGGATTGGGATGCTTTCGAGGAAAAGTGGAAACGGCGCATGGGAGGCTTGGTGTTTCATGCGTCAGATTGTGAGACTGGGAAAGGTGATTTCAAACAATTTGATCGTGAACAAAACTTAAAGCTTTACGCAGACCTAACTAAATTGATTGCAGCAAGTCGCCTTATTGGCTCTACAGTTGCAATAGACATCCCTGCCTATCGAGAGCTTATTGGACCCTTGATAGATGAGGAACCTTATTACTTGTGCTTCCATAGTGTAGTTCTGCATTTAGCGATACGTTCAGGGGCCTGCATCCCCCAAGATCGCATCAAGTTCAAATTCGATTCAAACTTAGAAGTCATACACAACGCCTCTTCTTTATATCAGTACATCATCAATGACAAGGCGAATAAGTTCGAATATCGAAAGTTGATGGAAGACGAACTTGGATTCACCAATAGAAACGACATTGGGATTCAAGCTGCTGATCTGGTAGCGAGAGAAGGCATGAAATTATTAGATAATCGGCATTCTAACAGGCCAATAAGGTTATCCACTCAAACTTTACAGGCATGCAAGCGCATTCAGTTTAGAGTCTTTAACCGTGGATGGTGCGAAGGATTTGTCAGGCGCTCGAAAGACCATCAATACGACACAACTGGGTATTTTGAGTGGCTAAAAGAGAACGGCATAACTCATTCACTCTCGCATAAGATAATGTACGAGGCTACTCTACCTGATCCGCTTCCCTCTTCTTTGCCGTCTATAACCGAAGGGCCTAGTTCCACGTCGTACGACCAATGAGTTGTTCATACTGAACTCGCTTGCCTGAAATTTGGGAAAGCGCTTGCATAAATCGGCCCTGATCGTTGTCCTTTCGAGTGTTGAACCGAAAGGATTGCTCATCCAAATACCGGAACAAGTGAAACGGTTCCACGCTGACATAAGTTCCTTTGATTCCGCGCTTCAGTAAGCTCCAATAGTTCTCAATACTGTTAGTGTGGACGTTGCCTTTCACGTAGGTTTCCGCATGGTTTATGACTTGATGGGCGTATTCTTTGCCGACCTTCACATAGGCATGCGCTTGATCGCTGTAGAGACTGCTTCCCGGCACCACGTTCTCTTTGACAGCCCTTTCAATCAGCTTCGTGGAGGCCCGATTCAAGACAGCAGTTCGGACTTCGCCTTTTCGCTCTAACATGCCAATCACCACAGCTTTTCTGAAGAAGCCTTCAGTTCGCTTCATCTTGATCTGCTTATCCACGTGCATATTGCGAGCTTGGCCCCCGATGTACGTCTCATCAACTTCCACATCGCCCATCAGCTTTCGATCAATCGACCCCTTCTGTAAGGCCAAGCGCAGGCGATGCAGCATGAACCAGGCAGTCTTTTGAGTGACCTTCAAGGCCCGATGGACTTCATACGAGCTGACGCCATTCTTCGCACTGGTCAGCATCCAGAGCGCACAGAACCACTTGTCTAACGGCAAAGGGCTATCCTCGAAGATCGTGCCGAGCTTCGCAGTGTATTGTTTGCGGCAATCCTTGCACTGGTACACGTTGCGCGATTTCAAATAGCCTTGCCGAAGAGAATTGCACTTCGGGCAAACTGGACCTTGCGGCCAGCGTATGGCCGACAGTAGGTCTTGGCAACGTTGCGAATCAGCAAAGTAGCGGATGGCTTCTTGAAGAGTGGTGGGTAACTTACTCATGGGCTTCCCCGTAATGGCTAGCCCATAATGGCATATTGGTTAATGATGTGTCAAGTATATTAATGCCAGAATTTTGGCATTAATATACTTAACTCACTGGGGTATCCAAATTGTTGATAACTAGGCAGTTCCCTAGAGCATGGGGTTATTTACTTCTTGCGCTTGGACTTCTTGGAGACTTTGGGAAGAGAGGACTTAGGAGTCTGGAAGACCGCTGAGGCAATGGCCTTAAAGCGGTCGAATGGTGTTTCCGTCTTTGATTTGAAGGCTGGCTGATCATTGCCCACTCATTCACCATAGACTCCAATCGTGTATAAGTCAACTCAACAAACTACATCCACCATATGGAGTGGCCAGGTAATATACTGTGCACAAGTATGGATGTCAACGTCTGACGATTGGCGATGTTGGCAATGCCGCTCATGCCAATTAGCACGACGCTGTAGACTTGACGCGCCACTCGGGAAAAGGCTAGTGTCTAATTGTTACGGAGGGTAAGCCATGAGCACTGCTATTGATGAGATTAAAGCGCAGATAGCAACAAAAGAAGCAGAAATGAGCAGAATTGATGATGAGCTGAATGTTCTGCGTAAGGCCCTTACCATTCTGAGCGGTCGTAGAGTGGCGCCGGAGACTAGTAATGGCGGCACTCATGCGGAGCATAAAATACCTGAGTTAATAAAGACCGTTCTTCGAGATTCTAAAACGGGAATGTTAAGCACTGATGAATTAGTGTCCCAGGTGAAAGCCAAAGGATCGCACTCCACGAGGCAGACTATTCTCGGCAGCGCATACCGCATGGCAAAAGACCCGAATCCAGAAGTTAAAAGCCTAGGGAAAGGCGTCTTTGCTTTAAACCAGTTTCATGGCAGTACAGCGAGTCTAGAGGATAATAGCGGAGTGGAGCAGGCAAATTCGATGAACCAATAACACGAAGCCCCGCTACTCAACTTGCCGGTGGAATAGCAGGGCCTCGTTAGTCCTTTTTAGATGCGGTTGGCGCCGCATCCCCACACCGTCTGGAGGGACGGCATGGCTTTATACATACAACTAGCAGTAGTTTACCCTCGTCCGCCACCACTTGTCAAGGTGAGTATTAAGCGGAGGGGACTTCTCTCTTTTGCCAGGGGGTTGCGCCCCCCGCTTAGTGCTCACCTAGCCACAGTATATCAGACGGTTTCCTTGATTTACTAACCTTTAATGATGAATGAGGTAGTTATCATGAGTGCAAAAGACAGAGAAAGCACCCTGAAAGGTCGAGATGCAAAGACGGGAGAATTTATCCCTGTAAGTGAAGCCAAGCGGAGGCCTAATACAACGGTAGTTGAGCGAGTGCCGCTACCGGGAAAGGGGAAGAAGTAGAAAAGCTACCGTCGTAAGACGGTAATCTTTTCAATTGCAGCTGTGGGGATCGCAAGGTCTCCACAGCCTTGCAATAGGGTCTTCCCGTTTTTCTCCCCTGAGATATGCGGAACTAAGACCTTACAGTCCTTCTTGTCTGACACAAGCCATCCTACAGAACGACAATACAGGGGAACAGCGGCCTGTTCAAAGGCCTCTATATCCTGCCAACCACGCCCTGAATGAGAGTCAACCCATTCGATAAGTACCAATTTCATATATTCCTCCTGGTTCTCCGTTTGCCTCGTCCTTGTCGCTTTATGCTCTGAGGATCAGGCTGGAAGACCAGTAAGGTGCTCATAAGTGACGCGCTTGCCTGCAATCTGAGACAGTGCTTGCATGAACCGGCCCTGATCGTTGTCCTTGCGAGTGTTGAACCGGAAGGATTGCTCATCCAGATACCGGAACAGGTGAAACGGCTCCACGCTCACATAGGTTCCTTTTATTCCCCGTTTCAGCAAGCTCCAATAGTTCTCAATGCTGTTGGTGTGGACGTTGCCTTTCACGTAAGTTTCCGCATGATTAATCACTTGATGGGCGTATTCTTTGCCGACTTTGACATAGGCCCCAAACTGGTCGCTGTACAGGCTGCTACCAGGCACAACATTTTCTTTAATAGCCTTCTCAACCAGCTTGGTTGACGCACGATTCAGGACAGCGGTACGGACTTCGCCTTTCCGCTCTAACATGCCAATGACGACAGCCTTTCGGAAGAACCCTTCCGCCCGTTTCATCTTGATCTGTTTGTCATGGTGCATATTGCGAGCTTGTCCGCCGATGTAAGTCTCATCGACTTCGACATCTCCCATCAACTTCCGATCAATCGAACCCTTCTGTAGAGCCAAGCGAATCCGATGCATCATGAACCAAGCAGTTTTTTGAGTGACCTTCAATGCCCGATGGACTTCATAGGAGGAAATGCCGTTCTTCGCATTCACCATCATCCACATAGCACAGAGCCACTTATCCAGCTTGATATGGCTATCTTCAAAGATAGTTCCCACCTTGACGCTATAATGCTTCTGGCATCGCTTACAGACCCACAGCGAGCGGGTCTTGATGAAGCGATACTCTTGAGAGTGACAGGCTGGACAGGTCGGACCGTGCGGCCACCGCATGGCGATAGCGAAGTCTAAGCAGCGCTGCTCATCGGCAAAGTATTGAATGGCTTCTTGAAGAGTGGTCGGGAGCTTCTGGCTCATGGCGTCCTCCGTAGTGACTGCATAGTAGCATCAACTACGAGAGTGAGTCAAGTATATTAATGCCAGAATTTTCATGCCAAACTCTCTAGTTGAGTCATTTCAGGGAAATGTTGGCTTACTTATGATCAGGAAGCGGCCATATTCGCGTGACCTTTGCCGGAAGTGTCCAATGCGGAATTGGCTTCGCCTGGGACTTCGGTTTCAACGTTGCGAGAGCCCAGGGATGTTTTTTGACAGCCAATCAGGCGTAAGACGGAGCATTGCCCGGCTTCCACTTGATACTGCACCCAATGCTGGGCTTTTGCTTGCCGTCGACCGGCATACCGGCAAGTACGGCTTGAATCGCGGAGCGGAGATCATGGCCGGTTATCGGCTTGCTATTGCCGGGCCGGCTGTCATCCAGTTGTCCTCGATACACCAACCGTCGGTCCCGATCGAAGAGATAAAAGTCGGGAGTACAGGCGGCGAGATAAGCCTTGGCGACTTCCTGCGTCTCATCGTGGCAGAAGGGAAAGGTGAAGCCCACGCGTAAGGCCATCTCTTTGAGTCTTGGCGGCGCATCATCCGGGTAGTTGACCGGATCGTTGCTGCTTATCGCGAGAATGCCCAAACCGGTGTCCTGATAATCGCGCCCGATCCTGGCCAGCTCTTCTTGGATATGAACCACATAGGGACAATGCCGACAGATGAACATGACTAACAAAGCGGTCTTGTCGGAAAATGAGTCAAGCGAATAGATCTGACCACTTACCACATCACGCAATGAAAATGGAGGTGCGTCGGTTCCCAATGGAAGCATGGCTGATGATGTTGCCACGGCACAACTCCTTCTGAGGCTAGAACATGACGTATGTTCACAGTCCCGTCAAGTGGTTGGCGAGCAGACAATTCTTGCGACAGGGATGCGTCGGCGGTAAGCTGCCGCGCGACGTTGTGATGTACGTCGATCATGACAAGATGAGTTGAACCGTCGACAAAGGAGGACGCACATGGGGATCGTCTGGTTGTTGGCGCTGCTGTTGGGATTCCCCGCCGTGACGCGGGCGCATGACGAGGGAAAACCTGAGACGCCGGTCCTTACGGTCAGCGAAAGCGCGACGGCGCCACATGCGCCGGATACGGCCTTCGTCACGTTCGGCTTGGAGACCGCCGGAAAGTCACTCGCCGAGGCGCAGAAGCGGAACAGCGACACGATGGGCAAGGTGATGGATCGGCTCCGGAATTTACAGATCGAGAAGGAACGGATCCAAACCTCGTCCTTTACGGTCTCCCCGCAATATCGGCCCTCACCCAACCGGCCCATGGACACGCCGCCTGCTTCTCCGGAGATTATCGGCTACATCGTCAGCAATATGGTGACGGTGGAAATCCGAGTCCTCGACAGAGTGGGCATGGTGATCGAAGAAGTCTTGAAGGCCGGCGCGAACAACTTTCAAGGGCTGCACTGGGGATTGCGCGATGAACAGTCGGTGCGTCTGCATGCGCTTAAACAGGCTGCCGCTAAGGCGCGTGAGAAAGCAGCGGTGCTGAGCGAGGCGCTGCACGTGAAACTGGTGCGGGTGTTGTCAGTCAATGAGGGGGGTCATATGGTCAGGCCTGCCGCGCCTATGGCACGCATGGCGATGGAGGCGAGCGCAGGCGACGTGCTGATCTCCCCGGGGGAGCTGAAGATTGAGGCAACGGTGATGTTGGTGTATGAAATCGCGCCGAACTGAGATGAGTCCTCTTTCGCATGGTTCGATGTTGAATGTTTCAGCTAATGTCACGAGGAATCGGACCTTCCATCTTTATGAGCTCGACGTGCTTTGACTTGGCTGAGGTGAGGAGTGCATTGGCGGGCGATATGGCTCTATTGCCCGAGAGGGAAAATCGGTAACGAATCTGGAATATCTTAGAGCAAAGGCCAAAGGTATACTGCTCTATGTCTTATCCAGAAACCGCTTCGTGTGGCGTTCGAAGCGCTTGGTTATCGAGCGACCGTCGGCATGGGAGTCCCGGTTGTTCAGCCAAGCGCTCTGCGATGAGCCGGAGAAGCATGAGCCTCTGAGACGTGACGTTGAGGAAAGGGTTGTGTTGGGTCCTGTAAGACGGCTCGATGGTATATAATAGATGAGGTGCTGAGATGGCTCTCGGACAGCTTCCCTCGCCTAAAGAAAATAATTACTGCTCTCGCCACCTTGATTAACCAAACGTTTCCTGATGCCTGTGGCCAGGTCAACCTGGAGATGCTGAGAAGCTAGTCTATACAGCCCAAAGAGCCGCAGGTACATATGCCGATGCCATTCAATGGCAGATAGATTGTGTACGGATAGAGGTGCCGGACGAGTTTAGAAACCTGGTAGAAGGCGCTGCTCAGCTAACCACGAATATGATCAATGAGATTGAGACCTATGCCCGAGATCTGCAAAGAACTTTGGAGGATGCAGTAAAACAGCATGAACCGGGCTGCCAAAAAGTGCGTGAAGGTGTGAACCCATAATCAGACCACGCAAGTGGATAGCTGGCGGTCTAAAGACAGTGATAGTGCCGGAAAATAATGAAGTGTCATTCTCCCTTCTTTTCTCCCCCCTCCCACAGCTTGACGGTCCGATCCCAAGAGGCGCTGGCGAGGCGTTTGCCGTCGGGAGAAAAGGCTAGGCCGCGGACTCCTCCGGCATGGCCTTTCAGAGTCCTAAAGTTTCGCCCGGTGGACAGGTCCCAAAACTTGATGGTCTGGTCGTCGCTCGCGCTGACCAAGACTTTTCCGTCCGGGGAGACGGCGAGGCTGCGGACCCAACCCTTGTGGCCGGTGAGGGATTTTTTCTCAACGACGGTCGGCATCTCAAAGAGCTTGATGGTCGTATCGCGGCTTCCGGTGATCAACAGTTTTGCATCGGGAGTAAAGGTCATGGCGCCGATCCAGTAGTCCATCGGCTTTTGGAACCCGCCGTCATCCTCGATGTAGTAGCCGCGGGTCTCGGTGGAATCTTCCTGGTTTCGCTGCCAATGGCCGTCGTGCAGCACCTTTTCCTCGCCGCTTGGAAGGACTTCCCACACTTTGATCTTCCCGATGTCGGTTCCACTGGCCAGATGAATGCCATCCGGCGAGAAGGCGACGCAGACCGACCAATGGTGGTCGTACTCATCTTTCCCAAGCAACGTCATCAGCTCCGTGCCGGTGGTGACTTCCCAAATCTTGATGTCCTTGTTATGGCTGCCCCGGGCAAGCATGAGGCCGTCCGGCGAGAGTGAGAGGCTGCAGACATTATGGTCGTACCGTGTAAACAGCAACTTCATCGGCTCGCCGGTTTTGCCGTTCCACAGTCGGATTGTACGGTCTTCGCTCCCCGTGGCGAGGGTCTGCCCGTCAGGCGTGAAGACAACGGCGCGAATATCGTGAGTGTGGCCGCGCAGGGAACGGAGTAATCGACCGGTTTCGATGTCCCACATACGGACGAGGCGTTCGGCGCCGCCGCTGGCGAGCGTCGACCCGTCGGGTGAAAAGGCGACGGCCCAGACTCCATGCGAGTGGCCGCGAAAGGTTTTCACTTCCCGGCAGTCGGCTCCCCAATAGTCCAAGAAGTCGAGAGGAGGTGTCGAGGCAGTCACCGTCTCTGAGGAGATACTGGGGAGCGGCGAAGTCATCGTAGGTTCCGGCATGGGCACGCGTGTCCTTAGGTGGTCTGGTCCTTGATTGGTCAACAGATCAGCCAGTATAATTCTGGCGGTCGTTCGGATCGTAAGAGATGCCTCGCGGCCAAGTCAACCCTTCGAATGCCCTGTCCGTGAGAAGGCCGCTTAGGGTTGACGCTGAGCCTGTTCAAGGACAGTGTCGAAGCGCCAAGCCGGTTCCACGGCCATGTCGCCATGGGACGAGGGCACTGTTGTTTCCCTAAGCCAGTAAAGGTTGTTCATGGAAATCAGATTCCAACCGGCGTTGCTTCAGGAAGTCATCGATTCGTTCGTCGAAAAGACGGAACGAGAGGGCGATCCCACCTACTATAAGGAATTCCATGAGTATGCCGACCCGATTTACGAAAAATTCATGCTCGAGGATCGGGAGGCCGAGTTCAAAAAGCTCTATCAATACCTCTTCGGCATCTGGGGATTTTCCGATATCGTCCGCGATTCATTCAACGAGTACCCGCTGTTAAAGGAAAAGGTGGGGATCGTCCTGGTCAAAGGCGTGTTGAAAGAAGACCAGGAAGGCGTCGATATTCTACGCAAATGGGGGTCCGTCGAAAAAGAGTTGGCGAGGCAGTTTGAAGAGAAGGGGATGAAGGGTGTGGGGATCAAGCTGATTCCACGCCGCTTTTATGATCCCGCGTTGACCCGCTATTGCCGCCACGAACTGATGCATATCTCCGACATGATCGACCAGCAATTCGGCTACGATCCGGATACCAAGCTGGGTCAGAACCCCGGCGAAGAGACGTTGATCTTACAGCGCTATCGTGTGCTCTGGAGTTTGAGCGTGGATAGCCGACTGGTCGCGGCGGGCAAGGAGCCGATGCTGAGCAAGGAGGATCGATTCAAGGAATTCCGGTCCTGGTACCGAAAGATTCCGCCTCCTCAATTGAAGTCTGTGTTTGAGGGGCTCTGGCAAACCTCGTACTTCACCCATTCAGAGCTGATCGAGATGGCCGCCGACACGCTTCGTGTGATGGATCGGGCGGTGGACGTGGAGGGCGGCGAGGTCCCGGAGACCCAAAACAAAGTCATGCTCATGCCGGGTTTCCCTTGTCCGCTCTGTCGGTTTCCCACCTATTCGTGGGTCGAGGAGATGGGAACGAAAGTCGAACCTTACGTGCTCGACTTCATCCGGGAGAATCATCCGGGGTGGGATGTGGAGTTCGGAGCTTGTGATCGCTGTGTTGAGGTGTATAAGCTGCGGGCGGACGGAGTTATGTAAACAAGGTTGAGGCTAAGGATAAGTATTAGGGCTGTCACATCTCAACCTCAACCTGACCGTATCCTTCGTTAAGTTCCATGCCAACCAATCCTTCATATGGCCGGCGAGATTTTCTGAAAGATTCCGTCATCTCCACCGTCCGAGCCGCCCACGAACTGGTCAAGCAGGCTGAAGGCCTTCCAGCGGAACCTCCTTCCCAGAAGATTCGCGTAGATTGGCTACGGCCTCCCGGCGCGGTGACCGAGGCGCTCTTTCTAGAACGCTGCACGAAGTGCAACGACTGCGTCGAGGCCTGCCCGCCCGGCGCGATCGCACTCCATCTCCAGGACGGCACACCCGTACTCTTCGCCGACCAGTCGCCCTGTCTGTTATGCGTGGACTTTCCGTGCGTTGCGGCCTGTGGAACGGATGCCCTCCTTCCGGTCGAGGGGATCCACCAAGTACGCATGGGAATCGCGACGATTTCCCAGCGGCTCTGCACGGCCGGGCAAGGCTGTCATGCCTGCGTGTCCAAGTGTCCGACGGATGCTTTGGTGATGGACTTTGGGTCAATGCGTCTGTCCGTGGTGAAGGAAGCCTGTGTCGGTTGTGGCATGTGTGAAATGGTCTGCAAGACGGTCAACGACCATGTCGCCATCCGCGTGGTGCCGTCAAGGCAATGTGAGGGGAACGATCAATGACCACACAGCTCTTGAATCCGTGCCGGGCGGAAAAGCGCCGATCGCATGATCGAGCCAGTTCACCCTTGACTTCACACCGTCCTTTTCATATACATACCAGGTCCTACCACTTGGCCTTGGTAGCGCGGGTGGTGGAGTGAACGAAGTGGTGGGGAGGTGGTCTCTATGACGGGTCAACAGCCGATGCACAGCGTCTCTGCATCTGCAACCGCCACACTGTCGGGGCCTTCGAGTATCAAGGATTCTCCAGCCGTCGAACGGGCGCTCAATCGCAGCAAGATCTATTTGCTGATTTCTTGGAGCCTCCTGTATCCCGAGGATGAGGAATTTCTGGATTACCTCCGGTGCGGTGAATTTGTGGAGGACGGCCGAGCCGCGCTTGATGCATTGGAGATCGCCCTTGGAGCCGATGGTAACGATCGGGCCAAGACAAAACTCCTTGCGCTCAGAAAGCACGTGGCTTTGATGGAGAATTTGATCTCTTCCGAGTGCGTCAATTGGCAGCTCAGCGATCTTCAGTCCGAGCATCGCCGCGTGTTCAGCAACGTGATCACGCTGGATTGTCCTCCCTATGAAACGCTGTTCGGAAACGACCACGTGTTCGCGCAATCCCACGTCATGGGCGATATCTCCGGGTTTTACAAAGCCTTCGGAGTCGAATTGTCGAAAGACATTCATGAGCGACTTGATCATCTCAGCGTCGAATTCGAGTTTATGCACTTTCTCGCCTACAAGGAATCCTATTCGCTGTGCCACGATGGACCGGAGAAGACGCAGATCGTGGTCGATGCCCAGAAGAAGTTCGTCAGAAATCACATCGGTCGATGGGTACCGCTGTTCTGCCGGATGTTGACCAAGAAAGCGGACTCCGGTCTCTTCAAATTGGTGGCCGATATGACGGCCGAGTGGATGGAGTTTGAAACGGCCTTCTTGGGGGTGAGCCCTCAGCCCTATACGGAAACCGACTATCGTCCGGCGACGTTCAGCTCTCCCGAAGGGCAGACGTATGAATGTGGTGCACAGGATCAAGGCAATGAATTGTCCATGTTGCTGAACGAGGTCGGGGCGCAGTCGTTTATGGATGTGAAAGAGAAAGACAAAGATAAAGAGAATGAGGAAGGGGGACCTTCCGGAACGGCGTGAGTGAATTGGGCAACGGTTCCTGAGCGGACACAGTCTTACACTATTTCAGAGGAGGGAGTAGCACTATGAGGGTAGCGCAGACGACCAACAAGAAATTGGTGTTTGCCATTCTTCTCTCCGCCCTCACTGTCGGCCTGATGCTGACGTTGGGGCGAGTACCATTGGCCGTCAGTCAACCGGTGACGATACCGGCGAAGACGGTCAAGGGTCCAATTCCGATGGACGGCGCCAACCCGATTTGGGAAAGCGTTCCGGGCGTGGTCGTTCCGTTGAGCGGTCAGCTCATCACGACTCCGATGCACCCCAATATCTCGGTGAAGTCGGTGTTCGTCAAGGCGATGACCAACGGCAAGGACATAGGGCTGCGGTTGGAATGGATCGATCAGACCAAGAATGACACGGCGATCGGCCCGCAAGACTTCCGTGACCAGGTTGCGGTGATGTTTCCGGTGAACACGGCCGGGGCTCCACCGTTCCAATGCATGGGACAGTCCGGCGGGACGACCAACATCTGGCGATGGAACGCCGAATGGCAGAAGGACATCGGCAAGGACAGTGCCGGAATCTGGGATGTCGACGATCAATATCCCGGCATTTTCTGGGACTATTACTTTGAAGAACCTGCGGGAGGCGTCACCTATCCGGATCGTATCGGCCGAAGCCTCGGACCGTTCAACTCCGGCATCTGGTCGGGCAACATTATGTCCGACCCGACACTTCGCGTGAGTTCGGTCGAAGATTTGAGCGCCAACGGCTTCAGTACCCTCACGACACAAGCTCATCAGGATGTCATCGGGAATGGAGTCTGGGAGCCGTCCGGGTCCGTCAAGGGTGGAGGATATACGGGACCCACATGGCGGGTCGTCGTGAAGCGGACGTTGGAGACCGGCGATGCAAACGACGTCCAGTTCAAGGCCGGCATGTCGGTGCCGATTGCATTTGCAGTGTGGGACGGCGCCAACATCGAGCGGAACGGCATGAAGTCGCTGTCGACCTGGTT
>LVWS01000013.1 GCA_002083365.1 Nitrospira sp. SG-bin1
CAGATCGATCACCAGCACGCGTTTGTTCAGGAGGTCATGGAGATAATAGCCGAGCTGACAGGCGATGGCCGATTTCCCCACACCCCCTTTTTCGTTGGCGAGAACCAAAGTTTTCATGCGTCGGTCCTCGCACGTATCTAATCTGTCACGGACTGTAAGATCCAGGGGGCCAGCGTCTCCGTCTACCCGTTGTAGCCCATCCTGGGACCCACTGTGTCTAGAACGGCTGATGGAATATCTCCTATGGGAACGCGTGACAGCGGTCCTTCCGCTTGCCTGCCACCAAGTAGTGTTCGCTCACCCTGAGACTTTCCAGCTAACCGGGTACATGGTAGACTTGTTTGTCACGACAAATGTAGTTACACTCAATCGTGCGCTATGAATGGGGCGAAGCCAAGAACCGCAGCAATCGCGCAAAGCACGGCTTGGACTTTGCCGATGCCGAACAGGTTTTCGCCGGACGCTGCGTGACTTTCGTCGATGACCGTTTCGACTATGGAGAGAAACGGCTGGTCAGTCTTGGGACGCTCGCTGGACGGGTCGTGGTGATGGCCCACTCCCCGCGCGGGCATGACGCCACGCGCATCATCTCCATGAGAAAGGCGAACCGACGTGAGCAGAAAATCTATCAAAAGCGACTTGGCGAAGCTTGACCGGCTCAAGGACCGGGACATCGACTATTCGGATATCCCGCCGCTGGATCACTCGTTTTTTAAGAAGGCCACCGAGGCCTGGCCACCGGCGAAGCGACAAGTGACGGTGCGTCTCGACGTCGATGTGCTCGACTGGCTCAAAATGCATGGGAAGGGCTATCAGACGCGGCTGAACCGCATCCTACGCGCGGCAATGGAACACCAGGGTCCGCGCCGATCACGTGCGCGGAAAAGCCGTGAACGGTCGCGGCGGCGGCCGCGTGCGGCGTAACACAGTCACGTTGATTTTCTCTCCGGGGCCGAAGAGTAGGCGCATGGAATTGGAAATACTCCGGTGTCGGCCGGATTGGCCTCGTTGTCTTTCTCCGGCTTCAATTTCACATTCATAGCTGAGAGCGTGATCGGGAACGGTTGAGAGGCGACAGTCAGTTTTGGCCTCGAGTCCGGACACGGCTGCTTGGTGGAGCCCCTAGAAGTTATAGGTGGATCGTGCAGAATAAATGAGAACCGTCTTTGGGAAGCAGGGGGCAGATGGATAGGATTTCCATCATATGAAATTGTGGGCTTCGCTCCTCAGCATGTAGTTCTCCGAGTATTCCGGAGAGATGGTGAGAAAAAGATTTGCTCTTATAAGATAAGGTTAATAAAGGAAAAAGGATAAGGCTGAAAAATTGGAACAATCATTTGTAAAAACAATATGTTGTGAAAAGGCGATGCACGGTCTACCTAGAAGAAGACCAAGTGCTGCATCGTGCACCTAGAACTTTCCTTACAGAGCTGCACAGTCCACCTATATCTCGAGAGAAGAATTGAATGGTCTACCTATAAGTTTCAGTGTGATATGCACATACCACCTAGGTCTTGTGTCATGTGTCAGTCCTGTTTTTCAGTCGAACACAGAGGGAAAGCACATGGACTGCACGGACCACCTAGAACATCGAGTCGCGTCCGCCTATAACGTATTGCACAGTCCGCCAATAAGAAATGCACGCTCTACCTATAAGCTGCCGAAGAGATACATAAAAAGAGTGCTGCACGATCCACCTATAATGCAGGAAGGACGTGGAAGGAGAACTGCACTCTGCACCTACAAGGAGAGAGAATCGCAAAGAGTTGAAGGTTTTATGTAAGTTTTTGGGGCGGCAAAGCCTAACGAAGTAAGATTCTGCACGTTCCACCTATAACTCTCTGCACCTTCCGCCGATAAGTTCAACGGAAATCCGAAGAGAAGCTGCACGCTTAACCTATAATGGTTTTCTTTAAATATTCATCAGTTCATCGTCAGATGTTTGGCCCATCGACAACAGGGGTAAGGTTCAGGACGCGATAACTGCACGAAGGACCTCTAACCGCAGTAGAGAGGTACAATGACTATAGAATATGCACGATCCACCTATAACCCTAGACCGATAGGTCGCCTGCTTGAATCTAGGAAGTTTCTTCTGAGCGCGAAGTTCCAAAGGATCCTTGAAGTTTACTTATCAAGGATGGATGGCGGCGTGAAATGCCAAGTTCGACATTGTGAGCCGATTGTCGGGCATTGGCGGTCTTGATTTCTTCCTGGAAAGTGGACGTTGGAAGCATACTATAGACGATCTCGGTGATAGCGTTCCCCCTTTTTCGAACATCCTTCTTGAAGGACAGCAACACACTTTTATCGGTGAGTTCATTGAGGGCCGCATCAATCTGTTTAACATGAACCGATTGTCGTGAATGGCGCAGCAATCCACTGTCACGACGAATCGATGAGTACTTAATATGATAGGGATCGGTAATGCTTGCTTGGGTATATTGGTGTGACAGTCGTTTATGGAACCATCGAGCCAGTTGGGAGGATAGACTCATCAAGGTTCCATAATTGAATTGTCGATAGCTAAGCTCGTTGACACTTTTGCTGATCAAAGACGGGAGTTTGGCCAGCCACATGGCTTTGGGATCTTGAAGATAATGGAGTCGCGTGACTCCCGTTACCTCGGAAAGAATCGGATTGGTGTACACAAGTCGCTTTGCGACGCCGAGTTGTTGTTGACTATCGAATTCTACCGTTAGGACTGCCTTCGAAAGTATTTCCAGAGAATGTTTAATCTCATCCAAACTGCGTGATTTACCCCTTCGTTTCAGCTCTTGTTGAACCATCCCCAAGGTAAAGCGTACCCAGCTCTCAGAGCCATTGGCTCTGTGTTGCCCAAAATTCTGATCTGTGAAGAATTTCTTGAGTACTTCCTCAAGAAGTTCTTCGTCATTCGACGGATAATATTGTGTATAGGTGCCGTCCGAGTTCTTAATGCTGGCTGGCTGAATGGTCAGCTTGCAGGTGATTTCTTTGGGCAAACCTCGAACCGTAGGACGATAAAGGAATTCTTGCGTACTCACAGGCAAATTCCCTTTTTCATCGCGGACCTGGCTCTGCGCCCGTTCGTTGACAGCATATTTCGGGATTGCATCCCAGAGTTCAATTGTATTTGAGAGGTTATTGGGATTTCCAAAAAACGTGGTAAAGAGGTCGTACTGTTTGGTTGTAGTCGTGAGGCTCGTCTCCGTTTGAGGATTGCTGGGTTTCTTCGTCATGCGTACCTAGTCAATCCTGATGGGACATCGTGAGAAGGATAATAAACTCTGGTCCTTTAGAGGGAGAAAAACCGTTTCTCATGCACGAATCATTCTGCCGAGTTATTCTTACATCCGTTTAGTTGAAGACAATTGACGATTATGATGGTGGACCAGGATCCTCTACAGGATACTTAAGTCCTAACTTCTCTTCTAAGGCGATCAAAGCGTTCTGGAGAGTTACTCCTTGTACCCAGTTCTTCTGCGTACAGATCCAGTTAAACTTGTCGACTTCGTGTGGACGCGCTTTGATGTTGAGAGGAGTATTTCGGCCGGTTCGATAAATGCGTCGTGGTCGCCGGCTTCTCCCCTCCCCTGGTACAGAAGTCAAGTGCGAGGCCGCCGCGTTCGGTTCGCGACTCTGAAAGCCGCTGGCTGCTGCCACTTGGGTCAATTTCGCGACGGAAACGGGAGCGGTGGTAGCGGCCGATTCTGGGCGAAAGGTCTGTGGAGAAACGTTCTCAAAGGTTTTGGTGAAATCCGAAGTCTGAGAGAAATCTTCGTCAAAAGGAATTGCTGCCCTGGATTTACTCATGTCAAGACTCCTTCAAGTTCCTGAGTCGGTCGAGTAGAAGGGGCATGGGACGAATTAACCATCGAAATGACTTCTCCAGCAAAGGCCCGAGCGTTGTTGATCGCATCTTGCAAGTGATAGACGTCCTTAGGATCAAGATTCTCAAGACAACCGCCATAGGAAAAGAGTGCACGGTACACCTCCCGTTCCATGAGGTGGGTCTTGAAGATTGTGATCTTATTTTCGGTCAGCTGTTGAGCGATATGGGTAAAGGTCTTTGTACGAATCGCAGCCTTCGTCCTCGTGAAGAGAATAGCGTGGGGTATGGTTCGATTGAAGGCTTTCTGTTGCTGTCGGACTAATTGGAGGGCTTTCGCTGCGCCACGAGCATCCAGATCAGAAGGTTGTAGCGGGATAATAACGAGATCCGCTCTACTAATGGCGTACGCGACCAACATATTGGCCGTGCCTTCAAGATCGATAATCACGAATGGAGATTCTTGTTTGGCTTTATCGATATCATCAAGGATTGTCTGTTCCGTCGGGGACTTCTTGACAGCGAGGCTTGGTGGCTTATCTGGTAGCTTGGCCCAGGTATCGATATAAGTTTCAGGATCTGCGTCCAGGACGGTCACCCCTATTCCCTTCTGGGCTAATTCGGTTGCGAGCAGGAGCGCCGCCGTTGTTTTCCCACATCCACCCTTCGGACTAGCCAGAGCAATAACGGGCATCCCCTCCCCTCCTTGTCAGCAACGAGTAGCAACAGTATGCATTGGACACGTTGTGTCTTACCTGAATTGGAAGCTGTTGTCTAGCGAATTAGTTCTAGACGGCTATCAGATTCTAAAAAGCTATCGAAAGGACATCTGGAAGCTTGCAGATTTCCAAATAGTATCTAAAAGCTATCCACAATATGCAGATAGGACATTTCAAATAACATCAATTAATACAAACAATCATATCTGATATCTGTCACCTTTCTAGTATCTCTAAGATAGCTAACAGATTCTAGCTGGCTATCAGATATCTTTTAGATACTATACAGATAGCTACAAGAACTTTTCCTTTACAGTCGTATCTACCAGCGGGAGTTCCACGTCTGTGAAGGCGGGAGTTAGAGCAAGGTCCTGCAAGACAGGACGAGCCTGCCTCGCAATCTATTGAGAACAACACCTGTAAAGGCGTCGGAATCTATGACCACGAATGCGGCAAGACAAAACAACCCGCGACCTGCAGGAGGGGAGAGTGCTCACTTAAAGAAATGTACCCGAAAACATCAATAACTGCCATATTGAATCGACCCAAGGGTTACTCAGCTGACGGGGAACCGAACCACTCAGGGTGCTTCGCGAGTAATCTCCGCCGATAGGGATAGGTGGTGAGCAGCCGATAATGAAGAATCTTCCGCACGAGATCAGCACTAGGAGTCATACCATCAGCCCGAAAGTTGAATTCAATATCCTCAGCCATTTCGTCTCGTTCTTGCGGAGAGAGTAGGGGAGTCAATCGCTTCAGTTCAGCGAGATCCTCTTGATCGAACTGATCGTAGCGTGTCACGACGTCTCTCAATTCTCCTCGTTTCTCCAGCTGCGGCAGCCAGTGTACGAGGTAGGTCGGGGCGACTCGTTGCCTGGCTGGCTGGATCGTCGTAACGAGCCCGATGGCCGTCAGCGCCTTGAGTTGTTTCTGCACGGTCATCCAGGCCAACTTCGTCTCCTTTACTAACCGGTCGATGGAGATCACTAGTTCACGTTCGCCCCGGCCATAGGTTTTCCTGAGCAAGTGTAAATAGAGGAGCTGCGCGGTGGGGGATTGAGCGAGAAACCGAGGGTCCTCCATCGTCAGATGGACCTTGTCGAGATACTCGAGTCGCCAGTCAACTGAGAGCGTCGCGCGCCCTTCGAGCGCGAGTTCAGGCGGGAGGAAGTCAGCGACTTCCGCTTCTTCATCAAGTGGTTGGGACGGTCGAGATTCGACAGGATTCCCCATTCCGAATTAGAGGTCTACTCTTAGAGGGAGGCCTAGTCAAGCCAAAAATGTCCAACGAGCATCTCTAGTATCCGGGATTGTCGCCTTCTCGGATGCCTTGACTTGTGATAGCGGGAAGGGGTAGGGTGGCGGCGGCGAGGGGAAGACCCGGGAAAATGAGTTGGAGAGAAATCCACTCCTGGTGTATCGAAGACTCCCCAGTCAGAACGGATATCCCGAACTGCACGGTCCACCTCTATCCATAATATAGGAATGAGTGCCTCGCTAGACGCTGATTGAAGCCCTTCGCTGCTCGGAAATCAGTCTTTCCAAAGAGGGATGGGGGCGGAGGGAGAAGGAGAGGGGGCTTCGGAAATTCGGACAGTGTGGTAAGTGGTTGCCTGGCTTCACTCATCCCGACGAGGGGTGGTCAACGAGAGGAGCAAGGCGATGAAGAGAACGAGACGCAATCACGGCGCAGCCTTTAAGGCGCAGGTGGCGTTGGCCGCCGTCAAGGGGGACCGGACGGTGGCTGAGCTGGCGGAACACTTCCAGGTCCATCCCACCCAGATCACGGACTGGAAGCAGCAACTACTGGCCAGAGCCGCAACCGTGTTTGGCGGCCTTCACCCAACAGCTGATACGCCGGATCTGCAGACGCTGCATGCCAAGATTGGGCAACTGACCTTGGAGAATGATTTTTTAGAAGGCGCGCTCACCAAGGTGGGCTTGCTGAGCGCAAAGCGATGATTGACCGAACACATTCCTTATCCATCGGGCGCCAATGCCAGCTTCAGCAGCTGGCCCGGTCAACGGCGTATTACCACCCGAGACCCGTTCCCGATACGACGCTGGTGCTCATGCGTCGGATTGATGAATTGCATCTGCAGTATCCATTCGCGGGTGCCCGCATGCTGCGTGATCTCCTCCGGCAAGAGGAGCACACCATTGGACGAGGCCAGGTGGCCACCCTCATGCGACGGATGGGGATCAAGGCGATCTATCAGATGCCACGGACGAGTCAACGTCATCCCGCTCATCAGATTTATCCCTATCTGCTGCGTCAACTGACGATCACGTTTCCGAACCACGTGGCGGCTGATATCACCTACATTCCCATGAAACGTGGCTTCGTGTATCTGTGTGCGATCCTGGACTGGGCTAGTCGCCGCGTGCTGGCCTGGCGGTTGTCCAATACATTGACGACGGACTTCTGTCTGGAGGCTCTCCAGGAGGTGGTGACCCGGTATGGCCCTCCCGAGATCTTCAATACGGATCAAGGCTGCCAGTTCACGAGCCAGACATTCACCGGGTTTCTCAAAGACCAGGGGATTCAGATCAGTATGGATGGAGCTGGGCGGTGGCGGGACAACGTGTTTGTGGAACGGCTGTGGCGGACCCTCAAATACGAGGAGGTTTATCTCCATGCCTACGAAACCCTTCGCGATGCCCACCAAGGGGTGGCGCGCTATGTGACGTTTTACAATCAGCTCAGGCCGCATCGCGCGCTTGACGGACGCACGCCCGATTGCGTGTACTGGGAGAACCTGCCTGCACGGCCCACGGCTGCGTAGGCGTACACCGCCAAGCACCACTTATGAAGTGCCAGATGCTGTCCAAAGAAGCGGAGCCACCTGTAGCTATATCGCAATCCAAGGAGAGTCAAACAGATGGACTGATCGGTCCGACCTTTCCTGATTAAGAGACGCATGACCCTCACACGACCTTCAACAGTGGGGGCACGGTCCTCAATTGGGAAACCGGCGCTGGTCGCAGTTACCTCATTCCCATGGGCGAGATCCTCGCCTATATTTTCCTGCTCAATCGATACGACCGGCACTTTACCAATCCCCAGGGTATCTATCGTACCGATGGAGATACGATCCAGCAACATCATACCGATTCAAAATGGGTTCTGGACAACGATCAGTTTTCCGTCAATCAATTCCTGCATCCATACGGCGGCAGTGTGTATTACGGGCTCGCCCGATCGGCCGGCCTCAGCTTCTGGGAATCGTTGCTCTATAGTTCTGCAGGGAGTTTCTTTTGGGAAATGGGGGGCGAAACATCGTCACTATCGATCAACGACATGATCGCCACTCCTATTGGTGGTCCATTGCTGGGAGAACCGCTTTTTCGCATGGCGAGTCTGTTACTCGAAACCGACGAGGGAAGCCCGGCTTCTGGCGAGAGCTTGGGGCAGCAGTGCTCTCACCTCCTATGGGGTTCAATCGTCTGATCTTTGGTGACCGTTTCGATACGGTCTCCCCGAGCCGCCAACCAGCCACGTTCTTGCGACTACGACTCGGAGGCATAGTGTCAACGAGCAGTCGTGGATGGAACACCGAATTGTTCAACGGGGAGAAGCGGAATCCCCAACGCATGCCCCACGGTTGGACACGGAAGCGACAACATGAAATATGAGGAGGTTGATCTTGCTTAGCACTCAGTGATAGGGCCAGGCGCTGAGGTCAATGTGTCTGATGGTCAACGTGCGAAGAATTGGGCGAAAAACATGACTGAGAAGACGCGGATTGAAATCGCTCTTTTGTTGCCCGCGGTGCCGGATGCTCGTGACACGTGCGTTCAGCGACTCGGCCACTTGTTGAGAGCGAAAGAAGGAATTGAGGCCACACACCTTCCGGACATGAAAGACAAGGGCTCCGACCACATCTGCATTCACTACGATCCCGAGCGGCTGTCGATCGGGGAAGTTCGAGATTTGGCCCGCCGGGCCGGAGTGGAACTCGACAAGCGGTTCGGGCACTTGTTACTCAAGTCGGCACCGATGCACGCTCGACAGGCGCGTACGGTCGAGTCGCGAGCCAGACAAATCGCTGGGGTCCTGGAAGCCGCGGCATCTCCCGCTGGCGTGCTGCGCATCGAGTTCGATCGCCAAGCGGCCGACGAACAAGCCATCCGAGCGGGGCTGCAAAAGATCGGTGTGCGAATCCTCGAACAGGCGAAACCGCGGACGCCAGCCGAACCATCTGAAGCCGGACGCCAGCCTGCGCCGAAAGAACAGGAACATGGCGGCCTGTTGGGCGAGAGGACGGAGTTGGTGTTCGCCGCGCTCTGCGGCGGGCTGCTGCTCATCGGATGGCTCTCGTCATTGACCACCATCACGCCGTGGGTGCCTTGGAGCCTCTACCTGGCCGCGTACTTTTTCGGCGGATTTTTCACATTCCGCGAAGCGATCGAGAACATCCGTGCCGGTCGTGTTGAAATCGATTTCCTGATGCTGGTGGCAGCCATTGGTGCTGCCACGCTAGGAGAATGGGCCGAAGGCGCTCTGCTGCTCTTTCTATTCAGCCTTGGACACGCGCTAGAACAGTATGCGATGGGTCGCGCTAAACGGGCGATCGAAGCGCTTGCTGAACTCGCGCCCCAAACCGCGCTGGTCCGTCGTGGTGGCGAAATAGCGGAAGTGCCGGTGGAACAACTCCGCTCCGGAGATGTCGTGGTCGTCAAGCCGAACGAGCGAATCCCTGCTGACGGGTTCGTGATCAAGGGTGAAGGGAGCGTCAATCAGGCCCCGATCACCGGCGAGAGTGTGCCCGTGGACAAGCGAGCAGTCGATGATCCGCGCACGGCGGCTGCGAATCCCGATCGACTCGATCCGCAATTCCGCGCGTTCGCCGGCACCATCAATGGAAGTGGCGCGCTGGAGATTCAGGTCACCAAGCTCGCCAGTGAATCCACGCTAGCCCGTGTCGTTCAAATGGTCAGGGAGGCCGAGACGCAAAAGTCGCCCTCGCAGCGGTTTACCGATAAATTCGAGCGCTACTTCGTTCCCGCAGCATTGGCGTTCGTCGTCCTGCTCCTGTTCGCCTGGGCCGTGATCGACGAACCGTTCAGCACGTCATTCTATCGCGCGATGGCGGTGTTAGTGGCGGCCAGCCCCTGCGCGCTGGCAATCTCGACCCCGAGCGCGGTCTTAAGCGGTGTCGCTCGCGCGGCGCGCGGCGGAGTGATGGTCAAAGGCGGCGGGCCGCTAGAACACTTGGGAGGGCTCGGCGCTATCGCGTTCGATAAAACCGGCACCTTGACTGAAGGCATGCCACGCCTGACCGACGTGGTCGGTTCAGACGGCGTCGCCGAGGACGAGTTGTTGCGCGTTGCCATGGCAGTGGAAAGTCTTAGCGACCATCCGCTGGCGGCCGCCGTGACGCGGGGCGGCAAAGAGCGGCTGAAGAGCGATGCGGTCTTACCAGCTCACAACGTACAAAGCATCACCGGCCGCGGTGTCAAAGCCACCGTTGACGGTCAGCCGGTGTACATCGGCAATGACAGGCTTTTCGCCGAAGTCGAGGGTTCGCCCGCACCGAAGGCGTTGCAGGCGTCTGTCGAGAAGCTCAAAGCCAGCGGCCGCACAACGATGATCGTCCGGCGTGGCGAAACCTACCTCGGTGTGTTGGGCTTGATGGACACGCCGCGCGAATCAGCCAAGAACGTGATTGCCCGCTTAAAAGAGCTTGGCATCCGGCGAATGATCATGCTCTCGGGTGACAATCAACAGGTCGCTGATGCAGTCGCCAAAGCAGTCGGTATCGACGAAGCCTTGGGTGATTTGATGCCCGACGACAAAGTCGAGGCGATCAAGAAACTCAGCAAACAAGAGGGCGTGGCAATGGTTGGCGACGGCGTGAACGACGCTCCTGCGATGGCAAATGCCACGGTTGGGATCGCGATGGGCGCGGCCGGTTCAGACGTTGCGCTGGAAACCGCCGATGTGGCGTTGATGGCGGACGACTTAAACCATCTCCCCTTCGCCGTCGGCCTGAGCCGGCAAACGAGCCGCATCATTCGGCAGAATCTCTGGTTCAGCCTCGGCATGGTCGCATTCCTTATTCCCGCGACCGTACTCGGACTGCAAATGGGGATCGCCGTTATGTTCCATGAAGGTTCGACGCTCCTGGTCGTTTTCAATGCCTTCCGGCTCTTGGCGTATCAAGCCAAGTAAATTGGGGATCGGAGACTCAGGAACGCTGATGTCTGATTGAGGAACTCACATTACGTCGTCGCGATAATCACTGTTGCTGATCCCACTTACTCACCAGAGGATTGAGCAAACGCATAGGAGATGGAACAGAACAACAGAACACACATCCTTTAGAACTGCGGGAGGACATTATGAGTCTGCCAATTTCTCTCGGATGATTCGTGCCCGCCGGTCTTTGCGAGATTGGAGGCGCTGATCAGCTTGATACGTGACCCGGTCCTGCGACTTACCGCAGCAAAGGCTTCTGGGCCGCAGCCTTTGAGGTGCTTACATTAACCGAGAAATCCGGTTTTTGGGCGAGGCCTTCAGCGGCGATCCGTTTATATCTGGAGAAACGTTTCCTGCATTTCAAACGGGATTTCGATGGTTTAAAACGCCGGAGGTCCAAATGGACTTCGTGTTTAAATGCGTCCGCGATGGGTCAGAACAGACAAGGTCATCCTCAGGGGCTGAGGTCGGGCCAGGATGGACTTATACGATCCAAGTAGGGCTTCGAGTGCTGTTTGATGTGTTTCGATGACCGTAGCAGTGTTTCTAGGGGTAGTTGGGGTCAGGATGTGGCCTGGACGGGGCGAAAGGCAAACTCATTCGAATTGATGGCGAACATTATGTTTTAAAAGAGACCAACGGAAATGAACGAACGTTTCATGGTGGATAGCCGCACACATAAAAATGCGGCAGTTCTCAAAGACAGGTTCAAGATCGACCATTCGACAGTCCAGGTGGAACAGGGCAGTCGGAGGTCGGCAGAAATGCAGCTGTGACAACAAGTGGAAGGGGCAACGGTATGGACTGGAATTTGGAACTCCTCATGGCCTTTCGCGCCCTGCTCGCAGTTACCTTGGGAGGGTTCATCGGCTTGGAGCGCGAGCGGCACGGACGCGAGGCGGGGATCCGAACCTACGGGGCGGTGGCACTGGGGGCATGCGTCTTTGCACTCATCTCGAGCCATATAACAACCGGGTCGAATCCCCACGTCATTGCCGCAGGCGTGGTTACGGGTATCGGGTTCCTTGGGGCGGGTGTCATTCTGCGGGAAGGTGGAACTATCATGGGGCTGACGACGGCCGCTACGCTCTGGTCCACCGCCTCCGTCGGCCTCGCGATCGCGTACGGGATGTACATCTTGGGCATGCTTACGAGCGTCATCGTGTTTGGCCTTCTTGCGGTGCACCACCTACCCCATTGGGGCCGTTTGAGGAGCAAGGAGGGGAACAACCGCCAGCGATGATGCCGTGGTGTAGGTTGTGCGTATGATGAAGAACGAGCCCCTCACTTTCCCACGTAAACGCGGCCGATGTCGGCGAGGCCGCCGAACAACGGCAGGCAGCTGACGGCGCGTCGCGCCGCAGCTGATGCCGGGCGTTGAGGTTGTAGAACCCCCCCCAGGACCTAACCTCCCATGAGATAATTAGCCGCACCGCATTTCATGGGGCGGGCGATGGGATGGCTCGATACAAACCCGTTCAACCAGGTCTGAAACTTCTGAAACTTCTGCCGTGCGTCAGGATCGGTCGTCGAGACATGCGTCTGGTTGGAGCGCCGCTCCCCCCGAAACGTGACCGTGGGATTGCTCGGGTCCTCGTCTTGGTGCTGCTCCGGCCCCGCATCCAGCGACCGAATCCGGCGCTTGACCGCCGTGGCCGGACTGAAGGGCGAGATCGCCAAAGGGACCCTTTACCGACACATGGCACACCTAGTCACATGCGGGGCCCTCGAGCGGGTCGGACGTGGCTATCGCACCACCCCGCTGGGGCAGCGGTGGTTGGCTGAAGCCCAGGCCCACATCGAGTGGAACCTGTTCGATCGTGTGTACCCTCCCTTCGCCCACATTCCAACTCCGTATCATAAGGCGCTCCTGGAGCTCCTCCTCGCGGCTGCGGTGGTCCGGCGAGCTGGCCTTCACGCGGATCATCTCTGCGCCTTTGTCGTGATGGGAACCACGTTACGCTGGAAGACGTCGCTGGGGCGCATGGCCTGCGCCATGCTCGGCGTCGATCCGAACGTGAGTCTGATCGATCTGGCGTCGGAAGCCGGCCGATCGGTGTTTGTCCGACGGACCAGCGACGGACATCTGCTCTCGGAACGCAATGTGCTGTCCACCCCCCCTCGCCGTGTTTGACGACTATCTGCAAGCCAACGACGCCGTCCGGGCCGCTGTGCGCCCCTTTTTGAGCGGTCGCCGCACCGTGCCCTATGAGAACGGCGTGATTGCCGTCGACTGCGTGACGCTGTTGACGCTCAATCCGCGAGCCAAGTCGACGGTGGAGCATCAAACCACGTTGACGCCCGCCCAGCTGCGGCGCGTGATCATTTGTAATCTGGACACGGTCGCCATGCCGGATCTGTCACTTACCGGTCATCAGGCTCTGGAGGCCGCCGGGCAGCACGGCCCGCTCACCCTGCCCGGGCTGCGCACCGATTTGCAGGAACATCGGGGCGCCGTGGTGCAGGGGGTGCGTGATCTGGTCCGGCCCGAGATGCACGATCGGATCGATACTGAAATGCTGCGCCTTCTCGCCTCGGGCATGACCGCGTTCATCGACGACGACACCCGAGCGATCCAGCAGATGCTCTACAATGTCGGCTTGACGATGGAAACCCTCGGATGGGCCCGTCCTGACTGGGTCCAGGCCGTGCGAGAATTCTCGCTCGTTCGCCCTCAGCCTGACCCCAGGAGACTGCCACCTCGACGGTGTCCCTCCACCACAGAATTGCGGCAGGCCGAGCGGATCAAACAGGCGATAGGGGCCCGTGGCCTCACGGACGTCGTGGATGTGCTGTTCATCCTGTCGGTGATTGATGGCCATGGACTCTTCCATCCGCCTACTCCAGCCCCGAAGCAGCGCAGCAAAGACATCCGGCGCAAGGCAAAGGCAACAGCCAATCGGCTCCGTCGACGCATTCAAGAAATTCGGGCGGGAACCCGTGCGGCCACAGACGAGCGAGAACGGCGGCTCGCCCAGGAGTGGCCTCGACTCGGCCAAGCGGCGCTCCACCTGGAGGAAGAGAAAATCCGGTGTGCGGAGTATCAGACGATGCGCGGGGGCCGGATAGTGCCGGGGGGAAAATATGCGAATCGTCGGCCCGCCAAAGAATTGACCCATGCTCTCTCGCTGATCGACTACCACCTCGAGCATGGGAAGCACTGGGCAAGACCGCAATGGGGCCTGTCTGACGGATATCGTGGTCGCGGTTCAAGCCCTCCGCGAGGACGTCGGCTTCGTGGCGGCACGCGTCCGAGACCGACTCCGCAAAGCGAAGAAGCATGATGCGTTGCAGATCTGGAGGAGTGAGTATCTGGAGGCCTTGAGCACGGTGGTGGTTACCGAGGAGATGCAGGGCATGCTGGAGCGGAAACGGCAGTTTGCTGAACTGCTGAGCACGCTCTACTCGCCCGAGTCGTCGGCATCAGAGCAAGAAGCGGTGGCGGCTCGGCTCGGTCCTTCCTTTCGTGTTGCTTAAGTGATCAGCATCATTGCCTGCTAGACATCGTCCTCTTTGATAAAACTGTAGACGTGCTCCTCAATCGTCCCACATCGGGCAAGCCCATGGGACGCTCCTGGGACAGATCGTGAGACAATGGGACATGGACCGCTCTGTCGAGGAGTAGCAGCGATGAGTGACACTGGGAGCATAGAAAAGTTACGAAATGCGATGTTCGGGCAAAACCAGGATTTCTAGCTTACGATTGTGTATGGTGCCCGCGATTTCTCCTTCTCGGTGGAGAAGAAGGTAGGGTGGCGGCGGGCCGGACCAGATCATCAAAAATGAGTCCCCGCAGAACTCTCGCATGGTGTCTCGGGCCGGCTAGGTCGGAGCGTCACCTCGCTGTGGACGGTCCACCTCTATCCATAAATATAGGGAAGAGTGCCTCGCTGGACGCGGATTGAGGCCTCCGTCGCTGCTCTGAAATCAGTCTTTCCAAAGAGGGAGGGGGGCGAAGGGAGAAGGAATGGAGGGAAGCATGGAGGCGCCACTGACTTCGGAGCAAGCGCCTCCGGATCGAGGTGCGTCGAGGGGGCCTCGTACCGTTACCCACAACGGTGCTGCGCCGGGCGGGTGGAGAACTCCCGCCAGTCTGTTAGATGCTCTCGCACTCCACGCTCGTCGGCCTGCGCATCTATCTGGATGAATTGGCAGGGCAGCTCGTGCAACAGAAGCCGACCTCTACCACAGCCCGGACCTATTTGAAGCGGAGACGCTTCTTCATCACATGGCTTAAGCAGGGAAGAGACCCACATCTACGTCGCCTCGATCGTCTTTGTCTTGAGACCTCTCGCGATTGGATCGATCGGCGGTTTTCGAATATCCGGACGAAAAATGGCTACCTGACGGCCGTCCGCCAATTTCTGAACTGGCTCGTGCCGTTGCATCCCGGATTGGTCAATTCGACCGATCTCGTACAAGGCTGGCGCTGCAGTCGGCAGCACACCCGGCGGCATCTGCCCGTGGAGGATGCCAAAGCGTTACTGACGTCACTTGAAACAGATCCGCGGAAGACAGAGGTGCAGCGTGCCCGCAATGTCGCGATGGCCTATCTGATGCTCAAGACCGGGCTGCGGACGGGTGAGGTGAGCCGGGCGCGGATCGAACATCTGCAGGAGCTCGTGCCTGGGGAGAAGTGGCGGCTGTGGGCGCATGGGAAGGGGAGAGCGTCCGCCGATGAGTCGGGGCAGGCCACCTGGGCCTTGAACGTCGCTCCGTGATTCCGTCTCGGTCTCTTCATTGCCTCGCTCCTCTCGTCGGCCACCTCCCGGTGGCGTGGGTGAAGCCAGGCTACCATTTATCACACTGTCCGCATTTCCGGAGCCCTCTCTGTGCAGCGATAAGAAAATCCCCCTCGCATGGGAATGGCTGCTACAGGTGTTAAACGTTTGAGTGAATACCTAAAGGCTAATTTCGTTGTAATGAAAATAGTCTACCGTTTTATATACAACCGCCTAGAGCAAAATAAGCACACTTGTACGGCAAGATGTCTCTCAGTACCGAGCGGCTGGAGTAGAACTAATCTGCACGTCGCGCACTGTGGTTCCGGTCATTGGAGTTTTATCGACATAGGCGGAACACCGTCATCTTCGGCTTGTTGATAGCCTAAGGTCAGCATGACGATTCCCACGAGCACCATGGGCAAGGAGAGAATTTGGCCCATGGTGATCGGTCCGAAAATAAATCCCAAGTGCTGATCCGGGTCACGGAAGAATTCACCGATCAGTCGGCTGATGCCGTATCCGGTGATGAAACTCCAAAAGAGTGTGCCGGGCGGGGTCGGACGTCGGTCAATCCACCATAATGCAGTGAACAAAACAAGGCCTTCCAGCGTGGCCTCATACAATTGCGACGGGTGGCGGCAGATGGGTCCTCCTGCCGGAAAGACCATGCACCAATCTACATCGGTTGATCGACCGAAGAGCTCGCCATTGATAAAATTCCCGATCCGACCGAACCCTAAGCCGATCGGTGTCACGCAGGCAGCCAAGTCTGCGATGGTATAGGCAGGGATCCCTTGCCTTCGGCTGAACCAGATCAGCGCGATGATGGTTCCGAGGAGCCCCCCGTGAAAGGACATGCCTCCTTCCCAGACCGCCAGGAGTTTCAGAGGGTTTTGGATATAGTCTGAAAAGTTATAAAAGAGCGTGTAGCCGATCCGCCCGCCGAGAAACACGCCGAAGGCGGCATACACGACCATGTCATAAATCTGGTCTTTCCTGATCGCTAACCCTTTACGCGCAACGTTGTGTTGAATAAAGAAGTACGCCGCGGTTAGGCCGATCAGGTACATCAGCCCGTACCAGCGGAGCTGAATGGGTCCCAGAGCCACAAGAACCGGGTCGATGTTTGGGTAGGGGATGGCGGCTGGGGGACCCATTACAGTGCTTTCAGAATCGGCCTTCGTGTGACGGTGCTCATAGCTTGAAAGGAACACGAATCTAGCACACGCAGTATCCTTTGCATCCTACGGCAAAACTTGCCGCGGGATCATACGGGGCTCATCTGTCAATACAAACGCAATCAGTCCAATGATGATCTCAAAAAATGGAACGGAGTGGTGGATTCAATGAAATTCCGTTTAGCGATCTACCTCTATGCCATCAGCAATCAGCGGCAAGCCAAAATGAAAGTGACGAACTAAGTCAACTTAAAAACATAGTGGAAAGCTTAGCGGCAGTTCATTTCTTCCACTAGCGCTACCTACGTTTCGAGATTTTGGGTCTCTTCCTTACACAAGGTTGTCAATAGCCACACGCGGTCATGTCGCTTCGTCGAGATGAATAACTGCCGTTGGACTCATCGAATGGAAGGGGTCTGCCATATCCGTCCAGATATTGTATTTAATAACCATTCGAGACCGGAGAAAACACAAGCTGGCATACTCACCCGCTGGAATTCTGATGATATCCTTTATCACTCCATACCATGTCTTAAACCCCCTTTCACAACCTGCCTGTGGCGTCGGCTGAACCCCAAGAAATCCGAGATAGATCGGGGCCGAGAGGTCATTGTGCCACCGGATTTCCTCACCTACAACCGCATACAATTCAGCGGGATCAATGGAGGCCTGGCCGGTGATATGGATGTCATGGACGCGAAGCGGCCTGGCCGCCTTTGAGAATACGGTACAGCCGACGAAGACGACCAAGAGCAATAGAATAGAGCTGAGGCCTACGTACGTTGGCATAATGACCATCTTTGATCGCTTTGAACACATATATGAAGTATGAAGGGAGGAAGGTCACACAACATCAGGCTTTCCGTTGTCTACTGTGCGATCGACGGTTTTCGTTTGTATTAACAATACTTCTGGAGAAGAAACTCAACGAGCTTGGGGAGACCATAGCCATGTCGCACAAAACAGCTATTGCGAAAGAATGTGTACTCTGGAAAAAGCTGCGATCAGGCATCACACTACATTAAATTTTTTCGACCTGCTAAACCGTTACCCTTTCGACGGCATCGTGCATATACCTATATAGTGATGGCTAACGGCATATGCAACATTTTAAACTCTCATGTTTTAGCCAGAAACTTATCACCTGATTGGATGAAGCTTCGCCGCGCCTGGCTTCTATGCGAATCCACGAACATTGGCGTGGCTGAGTCCCTCCTGCCCTATGGACTGCTGAGTTTATAGGACCTCTATCTCGACCCATATAATAATCTGATAAGTCATTGGTCGCGGCCGTTGATAGCAGAGAGTATGTGTGCCAATTCCTTCCTGAGTACCTCTGCAATCGCTCTGTACTGCATAGCGTTGTCAGAAAGCTTCGCCATTTCTAATTCCAGATTGACCGAATTTGCATCTAACGGAAGGTCGGCGGCGGGAACCTCCGCAATCCGTTCCTCGGTGGTCACGATTGGTAGCATCAGATGTCGAGCATTCGTTATATGCATGATCACGCCCTTTGCATCCTGACGCGCAGCAGCTAATGCATCTTTAAAGTGGAGCTCTTTGGCACGATACCCTGGTGTTTCTTCATTAGCGATATTGGCTATACTCACACGGTGCTGGACCGCTCGTAAATCCAAAACCCGCGCCAATTCAAACGATTCGTCAAAAATTTTCATGGCCCACCCTCCGTCTGCCAGCAAGTGGCAGTCGAATCAGATATTAACCTTAAGTCGATCGTATTTCCTCGGATTCTTCCACTTTTTAACATTCGCTCAGCTTATCCCTTTCAGCATTCTCTCGGACTTGATTCGTGACATAGTAATCCCGTATAAGCAAAATAAATACCAATTAGTCACGATAATTTGTTAATTCAATGAATTCCAAGGAATAATCAGAACATAGTACACGATTGCAACAAGGACGGGCGTCAATTAACCTGCCACACAACGGTACCACACGTCATTTCTTTGACAGAAAATGGGGACAGTGATCGAAGGAAGGGGAAGAATTGCGACTGAAAAAGTGTCCGAATCGATGACGGAGCTTCATTGATTAGAAGCGGCCGCTAAGCGCCTCACTATATTGATGTTTGTCGAGCACCAAATTGCTGAAGAGTGCAGCGCCACAAGGAGAAACTAACTAGCCAGATGGTCCTTAGCACGTTGCAGTAAGTGTTGTAAATATTCTGGACAATAGGCGCTGCGGGTTCTGCTTCTTTGCTCTTTCGCTTAGCCTTTCCGTATTCTTCGACACGAAGTTGCGCAGAGGCTGAAAAACGCATAGCCTGCTTAGGCTGCTTGTGTTGCTGTTTGATCGATAGTGCATTACTTTTTTGTGGTAATCAATGGCAGATCTTCACCCAACTTCTCGGTGCATCTAACCAATTGGTCATTAGTCGAATTTTAAGACCAATACTGCCATCAAGGCTGGTAAGTTTGCCAAAGTCTTAGATCAGTTTTCCATGTGGTAAGTATTGGCACGAAAACCGTTTGCATCTGTCTTTCCGCGATGGCCTGCACCGGCTAGGCTAGTTTCGCGTCCAGTGTTCGCACACAGTTATGGCTCATTTGTTCTTGATGTATCGCAGAGCAGACATTCGACCCTCCCTTTACATGAAAAGGATTATCCACGGACGGAGTGACTGCTGATTATCGTTCTTTGCATGCCTATGCGAAATATGCTGTTAGAAACGTGCTCGTCTTGCTTCACACAAAACGTTGGCGGGGGGAATGGTGTGGGTCGAAGAGTTCTGTATAACCGTGGCGTTGTCGCGATCATAATAATCATGTATCTGCTGGCAGGAAAGGCCTATGCAGGTGATGACAAGAAGCCGGATGATGCGCCGCCAAACAAGGTATTAGATTGTCGCTACCAGCAGGTTTCCAAATTCTCGGATAGTGAAACGATCAGTGATACATTTCCGACTGACGATCTCTTTCGCCCCCTCTTAGCCGATCCGAAACAGCCGCAGTTCTTCGCTCTCTGGCAAACCACCCAATCACGCCTTGAACGGACCAATGCGAATATCGGATCGATAGGTATTGGTGAGAATGTCGGCTTTTATACCAGGCGCAAGGGATGTAACGGCTGGCAGATCAGCCTGCTGACGGGCATTTTTGCGCAATTTGACTTGGATACGTCGAATGCGGAACTTATCAATGTCGACTTCAACGTCGGCATCCCGCTGACCTGGCGTCACGGAAACTGGTCGGCGCGTCTGCGCTTTTATCAGCAGAGCAGTCATATCGGGGATGAGTTCCTGGGGGCGCACCCTGGATTCCAATCGATCGGCCTCCAGTATGAGGAAGTGGACATGATCGTGTCGTATGATTTCCAGACATGGTTGCGCCTGTATGGGGGAGGAGCGGTGCTGGTTAACCGGCAACCGTCCACGATCGACCGCTTTACAGGACAATGGGGATTCGAAGCGCGGACGCCGACGCCGTTGGGGCGATCATATGTGTTGGGTCTGCTCTCGAATCCGATCCTCTTTTCGCCCCTCCTGACGGCGGACTTTAAGTCGGTCGAGACGCAAAACTGGCATATCAATACGAACCTCTTGATGGGCTTCGAGATGTCTCGGGCCGGTTTCCTGAAGCGTCTTCGGATTCTCATCAACTACTATCACGGATATAATCCGTATGGGCAATTCTTCTATTCGCAGAAGACCGACTCATTTGGTGTCGGCGCATATTTTATGTTCTAGAGACGTAGGCCTCGGCGGTGGTATCGTTGAAGACTATGCCCTCCACAAAATCGATTTCCTCAGTGGCGCCGTTTGTAAGAGATTCCCGAGTCAGTCTTGACGTGCCGACATAGCCGGCCATGAACGACAGGTTCGCTGGCCAAACGGGAGGCGGACTGCTTGGTAATGATGCACATGTTGCGACTCGTGGCATAAACGAGGGAGCTGATGCATACACACCGACCACAATAAAATTAACCACCAGCAGTGCGACAGCAATTCCTTTGTATAGTGGGGAGCTCATTGAGCGGATAAGACAAACCTTACGGCACCAAAGCTACCGCAGTATCCGACGAGAAGCCAAACTGACTGTCAGCGCCACAGTGGCTCTTTAGCTGCGCTATTAAACAGCTTGAAGACTGACACTCTATAGAAGGGACCAGCGCGGTTGTACAAGGTCCAAACTCTTGTGAGTTTATCAATCGCCTTTTCAGGCCTCCATTGCTGTTGCCTATCGAACCCGCATCCCATTCCTAAATTCGAGCTTCGACTGTCCCTTTTGGATTCTTACAGGAGAGTTTTGCGCTTCTCGTCAAATTCCTCTTTGCTGATCTCCCCTCTGGCGTAGCGCTTTTTCAGAATCTCCAAGGCTGATTCTGCTTCCCGTGACGCTGACCCAGGCCGTCCTCGTTCCAACCATGACTTGACCCATAGAACGATTGCCACGAGCGCGACTGTCCAAAATGCTACCATGAGCACATAACCGAACCATCCCCACATTCCCATCATGGGTTCATGCATGCCGGTCGCCTGTAGCGTTCATCAACTGCTCATTTGGGGCCTATTACGGTCAGTCTCTCAGGTTCTGTTCGACCGCGCGATTGGCTTCCTCCCTGGGAGCACATCATCTTAAGATTGACTTGTTATGGTTTGGTCCCAGGGCTGATTCGTATGAGCGGCGAGCGGTCGCTTTCCACCTGCACTGTTGTGTGTTCAATGCCGAATCGTTCCAGGAGAAGCGCTTGCAGGTCTTTCAAGATATGCTGGCCATCAGACAAATCATCCACCAAAACATGAGCGCTCATGGCCTCCTTGCCTGACGTGAGCGTCCAGACATGAAGATCGTGGACATCGCGGACACCATGGGACACACGCATGGCGGCTTCGATGTCTCGGACATCCAGGTGCGGTGGAACGCCTTCCATTAAAATCTGTACTGCCTGCTTGATCAGATTCCAGGTTCGAGGCAGGATGAATAGGCCGATCGCTCCACTGATCAACGGATCGGCAAGTGTCCATCCTGTGAAGTGAATGATGAGCGCAGCCGCGATGACGCCGAGCGAGGCCATGGCGTCACCAAGCACCTCGAAATAAGCGCCACGAAGATTCAAACTTTCATCGGCTCCCCGATGAAGTAGCCACATGCTGGTGAGGTTCACGCTTAACCCGACGACTGCGATCGTCAACATGGGGCCAGCTAAGACTTCCGGGGGCGACCAGAGGCGTTGATAGGCTTCGTAAAGAATGAAAGTCGCCATACTGAGCAACAACACGCCGTTTGCGAGCGCGGCCAGAATTTCCATGCGCACGTATCCATAGGTATTAGTCGCCGTGGGCGGCTTGGAAGCAAACCAGATGGCAAAGAGACTCAGACAGATGCCGGCCACATCCGTTAGCATATGGCCGGCGTCCGCTAACAACGCCAAACTTCCCGTCCAGATCGCTCCGACCACTTCCAGGATCAGAAAGGCGACGGTCAGTCCAAGCGCCCAGCCCAGCCTAACGCGGTGACGCTTTCCTGATGTTGTCCCGGGAGGTTCCGGCTGATCAGCGGATAACTCCATCTCTCTCATTCACGCATTTCCTTCCCTTTAGGTTTGCCCGCTAAGTCTGCTTACTGTGCTCATGAATGGACAGTGCGCAGGCACCCCATGGTAACCAGTCACGACACGTTTCGCTGGTACGCTTCGACTCCTTCTTTCGCATTGACGGCCGATCACAAGAGCGGCGCCGGATCGGGTCTCCATTACCTGAAGATCATTCACGAGTGCGTTCTGCTCTACGCGCCTCAAGGCGCATTCAAGCTGCCTTGAAAAACTATTGTGCGCAATTTTGGAAGATCTCGTCGCAATGGTCGTCGGCGATACCAGCAGTCGGGACGGACCTGTATTCGATCCCTATGACCCGATCCTCACTGATGCTGACCCTCGCCCAGCACCCATGATGAGCCCCTGATCTGCTCGATTTAGAGCCTGGGAACGACTTTTCAAACATCGACGCCTCTTTATAGTAGTTCAGTATGATTCCCCCGGCCACTGGGATTTCTCGAAGGGGACTCCCGGCACAGGCAAGGAGGTCCTGTCTCGATTTCCCAATCAGTGTTTCGGGAAGAGAGACGTGAGGCGCTTGATGGATGGTTGTGCAGCCGAGGAATACTACAACCGCGAATCCAATGACCATTTCCAAAAGCGTCATTGCGCCGCGTGACTTTATCGTGCCGTCCATGCCTGATGAATCCTACCTAGGTAGCGTCGACTGCCTGACCCCATGCTCGAGCGCGACATTCTCGAAGGGCTTAGAACCATGGTATCAATATCATATGTCGAGAGGACGGCAATGGCGTGCTTTCTACTGGCCGCACAGTTCACGACGTAGCCCGAATGCTCAAGTCGATCTCGACAGACGAGTCGGATATCCGGATCATCATCGACCACGAGAATACTTTTCACGCTCGTTCCGGCTCTTCCTCTGTACCTTTTGATGCTCATGACGATGATGTATTTCCGGGACATGCAGATGATCATGAGCAAACGAGTAGTGCCGATGGCGATGAGCATGGGGTCTCTGGGGTCCCACCTCTTCAATTTCTTCATGCTGGTGATGATCTGTATGCGCATGGTGGTGATCCTGTTCCATCTCATCATGAACATGATGATGAGCATGGCGTTCAGAGAGCAGCAGGACGACGCCGAAGCCCATGAGCAACCCGGCCAGCGTGGTCTTCATTGTCCAGTGCTCGCCGAGAATGGGAACCGCGGCCACCGCGCCCACGAATGGAGCGACGGCAAAAACCCCGGCTTCGCGCGCTGCCCCCAGGAGCCGAAGAGCATGCACATCCAGGACGAGGCTGATGCCATGGCTCAGGAACCCAATCGCCAGCGCTGTGATCAGGATCGGCGGGAACGGTATTGTCTGCCCAAGAAGGAACGCGATGATGAGACTGCAGGCACCTGCGCCAAGCGCTTTCACGCGCACGATTGCGATTGGGTCGTGAAGCGACAAGCGTTGGGTCAGGTTGTTATCGATGGCCCAACACAGACAGGCGGCGGCAATGGCGTAGGCGCCGAGCGACTCCGTCCAAAACTTATCCGGCTGATAACTCAGCACACCAGCACCGATCACAATCAGAAAAACTGCTCCCACCTCGCGTCGGCCGAGATACTCCTGGAACAAGCTGACGGCAAGCAGGATCGTGAACAGTGCCTCCAGGTTCAGCAAAAGCGACCCCACGACTGCCGAAACCCGCTGAAGTCCGATGAGGAGGAGAATTGGACCGAGGACGCCGCCGGTCATCAGAATTCCGAGCAGGAGACCGGCGTCTTCGCGTTTCACCGGTGTCTCGTGTCTGAATCGACTTGCGGTCCTAGAACCCGGCACCAGTCGTTCGAAGAGCAGCAGACCGATTCCTGCTCCCAGATAGAGCAGAGCGGCAAGAGGGACCGGATCGCTTTCCAGGAGAAGCAGTTTCGCGAGAGGGCTGCTGAGACCAAATAGGATCGCCGCTGCGAGCCCGCAGCAGCCCCTTGCAGGACCATCGTCTGGAAGAATCGTTGGTTCTTGGGCATTATCCTTGTTCAGTAATTGACCGTAGCAAGTCTTTTTTGCCGTCTCTGCCTGCTACGCGTTCGTTGCTGGCTCCACTCAGGCTTCCTGGGAACGTGCTCTGGCAGACACCTTCTCCATCTCTGAAGAGTCTATCGGCACTCCCCGAAAACGACGTGTCCAGACTTCCCGCAGGCGCTCTTCCCAAACATAGAGCGTGGGAAGGACGAGGAGCGTGAGTGCCGTCGATGTCACAAGTCCGCCGATCACCACGGTCGCGAGCGGGCGTTGCACTTCCGCACCGGCGGAGGTCGAAAGTGCCATAGGCACGAATCCCAAGCTGGCCACTAGCGCGGTCATTAGGACTGGGCGCATGCGAATCAACGCGCCTTCGTTGGCTGCGTCTTTGGCGGAACGACCTTGCTTGCGGAGGTCGAGAATGTAGGACATGAGTACAACACCGTTGAGAACCGCCACGCCGAAGAGGGCGATGAACCCCACTCCGGCGGAGATCGAGAAGGGCATCCCGCGAAGCGCCAAGGCAAAAATACCCCCGGTCGCTGCCAGCGGCACGTTGAGGTAAATAAGCAGCGCCGGCCTGAGGCTATTGAACGTCGTGTACAAGAGGACAAAGATCAGAAACAGCGCAATCGGGACAACAATGGCGAGCCGAGCAGACGCCCGCTGCAGATTTTCAAACTCACCCCCCCATTCAATCCAGTACCCAGGCGGCAGGGTCACTTGGCTTTCCACCGCCTTCTGCGCTGCGCCAACAAATCCGGCGAGGTCTCGACCGCGCACATTGGTTTCGACCGCCAGCCTCCGTTGGATGTTTTCCCGGCTGATCTGCGCCAGGCCGGTTTCGGTACGAATATCCGCCAATTGCCTGAGGGGAATGAGGCGGCCTTGTGAATCGGCGATGCGAATATCCAAAATGCGCTCGAAATTCTTGCGGTCTTCAGGACTGAACCGCACTTGCATGAAGAACCGGCGGTTGCCTTGCACGACTTGACCGACAATTCGGCCCCCCAACGCGGTGACAGTATCCAAAATCTGCCCGGCATTGATGCCATAGCGAGCGATCTTCTCCCGGTCGATGGCCACCACCTGGTACGGCATACCGGCCACCTGCTCAGCCTTGGTGTCTGCCGCCCCGGGAACTTGTGAGACCGCCCGGACGACCTGGTCGCCGAGGCGGCGGAGTGTCTCCATATTTTCACCGAAAATGGTAATGGCGATGTCGGATCGCACTCCCGCGATCAATTCCTGGACGCGGAGTTCAATCGGCTGGGAATAGCTGAATGTGTTGCCAGGAACGGCCTTGGTCAATGCCTGGTTGATCGCATCAATCAAATCGTCCTTCGTCCTGGCGGTCGTCCACTCCGAATCAGGCTTCAAAATGAGATAAATGTCGCTGACCTCGACACCCATCGGATCGGTCGCGATTTCTGCTCGTCCGGTTCTCGATACGCTCGTGACCACTTCAGGAAACTCCTTGAGGACCTGCTCGATGCGGGTGGTGGTCCGAACCGACTCCTCCAGCGAGACGCTCGGCAACCGCCAGGCTTGCAGGGCGATGGTGCCTTCATCAAGCGTCGGAATGAACTCCGCGCCAAGGAATGCCGCCACACCGAGGCTGGTTGCAAACAGCGCAGCGGCGACGCTCCCCGCAATGGCCGGGTGCTGCATCGTCTTTGAGAGGAGCGGGCGATACCCTCGTTTGGCTTGCCGAATGATCCAAGTCTCCTCTTCCTTCACACCGCGGCGAAGGAACAGGCTCGCCAGTACCGGCGTCAAGGTCAGGGTCAGCACGAGCGACCCGACGAGCGCAAAGATGACGGTCACGGCCATCGGACGAAACATCTTTCCTTCAATGCCTTGCAGAGTCAGAATCGGCAAGTAGACGATGATAATGATGCCGACTGCAAACACGATCGGACGGAGCACTTCTCGGCCCGCTTCGGTGACGACCCTCCGAATGTCTGCCTCCGACAGACGCTGGCTATCCTGAGCGACTCGCCGTCGTTCGGCGAGATGCCGAATGGTGTTCTCAATCATGACGACGGACGCATCCACAATAAGACCGAAGTCAATCGCACCGAGACTCATGAGGTTACCCGAAATGTTGGCGGTCAACATCCCGGTGAACGCCACCAGCATGGAGAGCGGGATGGCCGCGGCGACGATCAGACCGGCACGGAGATTTCCTAGAATGAGAAACAACACGGCGACTACGAGCAGCGCACCTTCCGTCAAATTCGTGGCGACGGTCTTGATCGTTTTTCTGACCAGGTCCGTCCGATCGTAATAGGGCTCGATGGTCACGCCGGGCGGCAAGGTCTTTTCGATCTGCTGAAGCTTGGTTTTCACCCGATCCACCACGACGCGTCCATTTTCTCCGATCAGCATCATGACGATGCCCGTGACGGCCTCGCCGCGGCCGTCGCGGGTGACCGCGCCTTGCCGGACCATCGGAGCGAAGCGTGCCTTGCCCAAATTGCGAATATAGATAGGCGTCCCGTCGTGCCCTGTCGCGACAATGATATTGTCGATGTCCTCCAGTGTTTGCACCAGGCCTTCGCCCCGGATCAAATACTGTTCTTGGGCATGTTCGATATAGCCTCCGCCTGAGTTGGCATTGTTCTGTTCGAGCGTCCCGAAGACTTGTGCGATTGGAATCTTATAGGAGACCAGTTTGGCGGCATCGAGTTGCACTTCATACGTCTTCAGCTCTCCGCCGTAGGTGTTGATTTCCACCACCCCGGGAACGGAGCGGAGCTTGAACGCAATATCCCACTCCAAAATCGTCCGTAGGTCCATGAGGGAGTAGCCGTTCCCTTTGACCTCAAATTGGTAAATCTCCCCCAGTCCCGTGGAAATCGGCCCCATTTCGGGATTGCCGAAACGAGGCCCGATCGCTTCGCGGGCCCGTGGCAGGCGTTCCATCACCAGACGTCGGCAGAAGTAAATGTCCATGCCCTCGTCAAAATAGATGGTCACCGCCGAGAGGCCGAACCGGGAGACCGAGCGAATCAGTGTGATACCCGGCAAGCCGGACATCGCCGTCTCGACCGGGAAGGTGATGAATTGTTCAACCTCCACCGGAGAGAGGCCCGGCGCATTCGTGAGGATCTGCACTTGGTTCGGTGTCACGTCCGGGACGGCATCGATGGGTAGCTGCCGCATGGCATAGACGCCGCTGACGACGATAAGACCGGCAAACACCAGGATCAGAAACCGGTTGGCGAGCGAAAATTCGAGGACTCGATTCAGCATGGTCGGTGACCTCCGAGGAGCATCAGTCGCTAGCCTCCACCGATCTGTTCTTTCAGTAAAATTGACTTGAGATAGAAAGACCCGGTCGTCACAATCGTCTCACCCTCACGCAAGCTCGACTGGATCTCGGCGTACGGTGGTGATCGCCGTCCCATGGTCACCTGCCTGACCTCATACGTGCCTGGTTTTTTTTCCACAAATGCCACGGTCTTGTCGTCCACCTGCTGAAGAGCGTCCAACGGCGCGACCAGCACAGCAGAACCGCCCCCCGGCAAGATGACCGCGGCTCTGGCAAACATGCCGGGCCGGAGACGACGCTGTGAGTTCTGAATTTCGACCCGCGCATCGATTGTGCGGGTCGCGGAATTCAGGACATCACTGAGATAGACGATGGTTCCCTTGAAGGTTTCGCCGGGAAAGGCGTCCACCGTAATCTCCACATCGGCTCCCTTCCGCACGACCGCGAGATTCTCCTCGTAGACATCAAGGATGATCCACACCGTAGCCAGGTCGGCGATCGTAAAGGCCTTATCCTTGGGACTGATCAATTCTCCCAAGGTTATTGTCCGCTCGATGACGGTCCCGTTCAAGGAAGCGACCAAAGGGAAATACGAGAGGGGTTGACCCTTGGTATTCCAGTCGATGTGTCTGATGTCCTCATCAGAAAGGCCGATGAGGCGTAATGCTTCATGCGCGGCGCGGTAGGCAGCCAGGCTCTTTTCATAGCGTCCCTTGGCATCCAAGAATTCCTTTTCCGAGGTAATCTGTTCTTTGTACAGTCCCTCTTCGCGAACATAGTTCCGCTTATCGACATCGTGATTCGTCTTCGCTTGAAGGAAGTCGGATTTTTTTTGGCCCAATTCGATACTATCCATGAGGGCCAGGACTTGTCCTGCCTTGACCTGCTGTCCCAGCTCCGCTTTGACCTCGATGACTCGGCCTTCGATGCGAGGGCTCAGATGCACCAGGCGGTATTCGTTGGGCTTGATCGAGGCCGTGGCCGTGATTTCATCACGAAAGGGGCGGCGTTCAACCCGGGTTGTCTGAAACGCCTGTCCAGACAGCGCTTCGGCCGGGACTGAGACTTCTTGTTGCACCGTTGACGGAGCCTGTTCTCGATCCGGCTCCTTTCCGGTGGACGTACGGCGCTCTGACGAACTCTGTTGGCCGCTTTCTTCGACGTTGCTCTGCCGGCAGCCGACGCCAAAAAGTCCCACTACGACCAGCAACAGAAGCAATCCACAATTGACCGTGCAGGAGTTGCAGCGGAGCATCGCCGCCCGGTCACAAGTGACGGTTCTGCCCCGCAGAACGACAGAGGCGGCAGTATATGAATTCACGCCGGTCATGGGAGTTCTCCCGTCCACCGTTCAAGACGAGCCAACGCCATCGAGAGGGCCGCGCGCGCCTCGGCGTATTCCAGCTGCATTTGTCGATACACCCGCTGAGAATCGATCAATTCCAGGAGACCCGCTGCGCCTTGACGAAAACTAATGCGAGCAATTCGCAAGGCCTCCTCGGCTTCTTTGAGCAGGCCCTTCTCAAATACCTCGATCTGTTCACGATCCGTGCGCACTTCCTGGGCCAATTCGGTCACGGCTTTGATTAATTCATTCTGAGCCTCTACGCGCTCTGCTTCCGCACGATCTTTCGCGCCCAAGGATGCCTCGATTTCACCTTGACGCCGATACCAGAGCGGCAGAGGCATTTGTAAGCCCGCCATGTAGGCCTCATCTCCTGCCTCCCGATGATATGTTCCCGTCACGGAGACATATGGAATGCGGGACTCCCGTTCCAGTGTGATGATATGTTCCGCTCGTTCGATCTGCTTGGCGGTCCGGCGAAGGATCGGATGCGATTCCAGGGCAGTGGTGATCAGCTGGTCCAGATTGAGGTCCGGCCGTACCAGCGCAAAGTCGCCTTGCACGGAGACGTCTTTGCCGAGCGCTCCAGCCGTCACCGCATTGAGGCCGGCGCGAGCTGCGACGAGGGCATTCTGGGCACGGCTCACATCTTTCGTCGCCTTCTGTAATTCCACATTCGCCTTCACGGCTTCGAAGGGGCGCGCTTGGCCGGCGTCTACACGCGCCTTGATGGTTTGAAAGATGTCTTGAACCGTGGAAAGGTTTTGCATGGTCAGGTCCACGTCCCGTTGAGCCAGCAACAGCCGGTAAAAGGCGACCTTTGCATCGGCACGGACATTCAAGCGCGCCTCTTCCACACCCGCCAAGGCTCCCGAAAGACCTGCCTCGGCAGCCTCTCGGCGTGCTTTTCGCTTGCTGGGGAATTCCACTGGTTGTTCGACGGTTACTGTTCGTTCGACGATCGAGACCCCTGTGCTCGGTTCGTGGATCGAGCCTCGCCCAGCCGACATGTTGATCGACGGATTCAGAAATGCACTCGCGGCTTTCCGATCACCTTGACTCTGCCGGACCCCGCCTTTCGCCGAGCTCATAGCTGGATTCCGTTTCAATGCCAGCTCAAGCACGTCTTCGAGTTTCAAGGTCGGAGTCTCAGCGTCGGCGGCCGCGAACTTCATGCAAGTGATGCTTGCCAAGAGCAGGGTAATGCCCATAACCCACATCTTTGTGTAGCGCATGACAGTCTCCTCATCGCAAAACCAGTTAACAGACGATCAGGCTTGATCGCGGTCCCGACCTCCCCCTATTATTTATCAACACAGCCGCAACGATAACGTAAGCGACGACCGGAATAGCCCACAGGATCTTCGTGTTGTCAAACCCCATGCTGTCAGACCCCCCTGGTGCCAAACCCCAGGAACAGCCATATCGGCTCATGAATAAAGAGAAAGATCACCAAAATTGCAAGGCCCAGCCAGTTGGTCCAACGCATGTCCATCATGAGAGTAGCTCCCTTCATTCCTTCTCGATCTTGTAATTGGGGCATCGTCCATGCGCGGAGCGGGTCTGCATCCCCGCAGGACCAAGCCGCTGTACCGCACCCTGAGAGCAATCCACTCAATACAGAGAGGAGTGTTGGTTGTTCGACCTGATAGACAACACACTGCTGCAACTCCGATGCTTCTAAGAGCAACGTAATGCCAATAAGTCACAGTATCGTCGTGCATGAAGCTTCTTCATTGCCCGCATGGCGGACAATGGTCGCCTATGGTGCGTTGTGTAAACGGCTCTTTGTGACGCGTTAGACGGTGAGGGGAGGATGGAACAGAACCACGACGAAGGTCGGCACGTATAACGAGGGAGTGGAGTTTACATCATCGGTGCGCGGGGACAGGACCTCAGGAACGGCAAGGAGGACCGACTGGAATACAACATGGCAGGGACACCCATCAGCGGTCAGGTTCTCAGGAGTTAACGGAGAATCGGCCGTCATTTTGGCCTGAGCTGTGGCGGGCCCGAGCGGCCACTCACCGAGACATGTGAGACCGGTGAGTTGGATTCCAAGCAGGAAGACCAGCCCGATGAGCAAAACATGTGTGGGTCTCGTATCCAACATCACTTTTCCTGACTATACCATAGCGCTGAGCCAAAGCCACACAATTTGTTGGCTGCATTTTACGAGCTGAGAACACAATGTGCTGGCTGTTCCACGTCTCTGTCATTACAGCCCAGGCAAGAGAAAACGAATAGGCTTCCAAGAAGAATATGCGTATTCCACCTCGTACGAGACTTCTTGAAATTCCCCGACGTGCACGGCCGGCTGCCTCGCGCGGAGATCGCTTCAATGCGCGTTCGTGACAGGAAGGTACGCCAGCTCATCGAAGTTCCCCTGTCCAACGTTCCAACCGCGCCATCTCGATGGAGAAACTCGCCTGTGCCTGTGCATATTCTAGCAACATTTGTCGATGCACTCGTTGGGCATCAATGAATTCGAGAAGGCTCGCAGCACCCTGCTGAAAACTTATCCTTGCGATCCTCAACGTTTCTTCCGCCTGTTTTAATAACCCTTTCTCAAACACCTCGATCCGATCCCGTGCGGCGTGCGCTTGCTCCACCGATTCGGTAATCGCCGCCACTAGTTCGTTTTGTATCCTCACATGTTCTGCTTCAGCGCGTTGCTTCGCCGACAAAGCCCCTGTGATTTCCCCCTGCCGCCGATACCACAGCGGGATGGGGACACTCAATCGAGCCAGGTAGGCCGTCTCGGCCGCTTCCTGTTGAAAGACGCCGGAGATTGTGACAAAGGGGATCAGCGATTGGCGTTCCTGCACCACGCTGTGCTCCGCTCGTTCAATCTCTTTTCGGACACGACGGACAGTCGGGTGCTGTGTTCTAGCGCTTGCAACCAGGCCATCAGGGTTAAGTTCTGGCGGAGGTGATACAAAGTTGCCCTGAACATCGAAATTCTTACCGAGCAAGCCGCCGGTCACCGCATTCAGTCGAGAGCGCCCGACAACCAGGGCGTGTCGTGCATGATTCAGATCATTGCTTACCTTTTGAACTTCCACGTTTGCTTTCAGGGCTTCAAATGGCCTCGCCTGCCCAGCATCCACCCTGGCTTTGACGCCGCGCAGGAACTCCTGCACGATGGCGAGAGCTTCCATTATCAGTTCTTCATTGCGCTGGGCGAGAAGGAGTTGGTAGAAGGCGATCTTGACCTCAGCAAGCAGATTCAAACGAGTCGCATCGAGAGCCGCCTGGGATCCGGCGAGCGAGGCCTCTGCCGCCCGCTGACGGGCTTGACGCATGCCCGGCCACTCCACAGGTTGGCTCACTGCCACTCCACGCTCGAAAAAATTGCTATCGCGGAGACCCTCTCGCGTTCTGCCCGGTCCCAATGTTCCGGTAATGGATGGATTGGGATAGGCCGCTGCAGTCGCTTGAGCACCTCTCCCTTGATCGATGAGAGTGGCCGCTTCCTGCAAAGCTGGATTGTGTTTCAGCGCCATATCGGTCATTTCGTCCAATCGATAGGAACGATGTTCTTGCGCCAGGACCACTGTGCAGGTCAGGAGAACCGGCAAGAGAGCTCCTGTAAAAATCCAAGGTCGAAGGGATAGGTGTGCCATGACTACTCCTCCTTAACTGTGTGGCCAGTAAATTATTTAAGCGTTACCGATCGAAATGAGGAGTCTATTGAAGAATAGGAGGATGGAAAAGAGACTCTACAAATGTGGCTGTGTAAATAGCATGATTTGGAGTCTCCCTGCTTGTTACTAGAGACACCGGCTGCAAGGTAGAAAACAGGAAAGACTGAAACACAAGATGACAGGGACATCCGTCCGCGTGTTTATCTCGAATGTCATTGGTCCCTCCTAATGCCCGATCCTGAGAAGAGATATGATTTACAAGAGGAGGAGAGGACTGCGATTGGGGATCGTTGATGCAAGGTAGCCCCGTGAGCTGAATTGCCAGAAGGAGAATTAGCCCTGTTACAAGTAAACGCTCTAAGGGAATGCTAGACGGGAAGAGACGGGTCATTGATTGCCCTTTAATGTTATTCGTCCTTATTGTGTTCACACGACCCATCTTACTTACGCATCAACCAACCGATAAGCGGCGGCATCCAACAGAGATTCGCCACAATCGTCTCGACGGCCGTTAAGGTCTGTGTGGTGGGACTGAACCCTAAGAGCCGTGCGATCAGCAGGCCAATAGGGACCACGAGAATAATGGCTGCACTGCTCAGCATGACGGGATGTCTCATGTATTCGCTCAGGGCTCTTCCCCAGGCCCCTGCTTTTTTACGAAGGAAGATGAGTCCGGCGACATTCGCCCCACATTGGTCGCTCAACGCGTAAAAGAACGGGATGTAAAATCCTTCCACGCCGTAGACATCAATTCCAACCATTCGGCTTCCCCAATCAATGATCCACGGGAATACCATCCCAGACAACTTTCCCCACCCGTACGCTTCGGCCATTGACCCGGCTGAACCTCGAATGCGTTGCCGAATGGCATAGAGGCCTTCAAACAGGCTTTCTCCTTCTCCGGAAAGCGTGCGTACGAGCCATTGCCCGAGTGCGCTTTGGTGGAATCCAAAATGGTCGAGTACTGCGCCGGTCATGAGTCCCCCGGCAAATCCTGCCCCGGTATACCGGAGCAGCTCACCGAATTCTTCCTGCTCATCACATGAGTGACACTGCGACTCGTGATCAACCATCCTTCCTCCAACTTACTTCTATGCTCCTGAGCACTGCCGAAACCTAATGTGATACCCATGAGCAGAATACGTGCTTATTGCAAGGAGCTTCCTCACTATTTGGTCTCTCCCTTTATTAACAGTAAGGCTGCAACGATGATGTAGGACACAACCCACTTGATGTTCTCGGTGTCCGACGACACAAACTGCGAGATCGGCACATAACTAACGAGGAGGATTACCAACATCGCAACCCCCACCCAATTCCACCAGCGCATATCCATCATGAAGTTACTCCCTTCATCCTCACGCTCTTAGAGCGTCTCTTCGCCTCATCGTAAAATCAGGAATCAGGATCGATCACGGTCTGGACCTCCTCGTATTAACAATACGGCCGCAACAATGACGTAGGCTGCAACCGGAATAGCCCACAGGATCTTCGTGCTATCAAATTCCGTGTCGAACCCGAGGAACAGCCATATCGGCTCAGCGAGAGGGATAAAGATCGCCAACATCACAAATCCCACCCAATTGGTCCAACGCATGCCCATCATGATGAGATTGCTCCTTTCGTCAACTCTGGATCTTGTATTGAGCCATCGTTCATGCGCGGCAGCGTGCCTGCTGCCGATAAGTACATGATCGTATAGTGCAGCAAACTTCATTGTCCGCATGGCAGACAATGCTAGCCTCGATCGCACTATGTGCAACGACTCTTGTGATGCGTTAGATGCTGAGAGGAGGATGGAAATGGGACACGACGAAGGTCGGTACGTATAACGAGGGAGCTGAGTTTACATCATCTGTGTGAGGAGACAGGATCTCAGGAACGGCAAGGTGGACCGACTGGAATACAAAATGGCAGGGACACCCATGATCCAGCACGTTTCCCTCTGGAGACGGAGAACTGTCCCTGATTTCAACTTGTGCTGCGTGCATCGCATCTTGCCACTCATCCAGACACGAGAGACCAGTAAGTTGGACTCCAAGCAGGAGAACCAGTCCAATGAGCAACAGGTTCGAGTGTCTGGACTGTAGCATGAGTTTCGCTAGCATAACATAGTCGCTAACTCAAAATCGGCATATTCTTCGTGTAACTTTGCGCCTGTATACCGATTACTTTTGCTTAAGTTTTAATCAAGTTCGTAGTCTCTCGCCACGTTGGGGACGTGAGACGTTTATTAGCTTCATCTATTCTGCTCAAGGGCAATCCCCGCCTCTATGAATCGAAGTCCCTGAGGTTTTTGGTGTTCAGCACGGACACTGAGCTTCTCTCTAGGCGTTAAGCGGCACACAATACTTAGTCCTTCTCAGCACGAATGGGCATGATGATATTGATGAACCAGGGCATCCCCGCGACCTTTGCTCAGTAACCATCGATTCACCGGCACTGCTGCCACAAATGCCAGCACCAGGGAAAAAGCCAGGCTGCCCCAAAAGAGGAGCGTCCCCAGGCTCGCGTCCATGGCGCCTGGAATAATTAACATCACACCGTTATTGATGACCTCCATGGTCGCAATGGATAACGTGTCGGACGCGAAGGCAAGAGCAGGCGCCGGGCGTAACGCCACTCCATTCTGTAACAGCGGTTTGATGGTCAACAAGTCCCAAACACGAATGCCAGTGCCACTGACATGGCTACCGTGGTTGTACTGGCCAGCCCAAGATACGTCCCGACGACCATGCCCAGAACTTCTCCAATTGCGCACCCGGTCAGGCAATGGGCTGTCGCAGAAAAAGCGAGAGAGGTTAGTGAGGCGGCCTGATGCCCAGCCGGATGGTGATGCGGCGTGGTGTGGTCATGAATCATTGACGCCTCCTTCGTTTCAGACTCCAGTGAAGGTTCGTGGGGAGTCTTATACCCGAGCGCTTCTATGGACTTGACAATGGCTTCTCGCGAGATTTTATCGGAGTCGAATGAGACCGTCGCGCTTCCGACCTGCACTGAGTGCACATGCGCACTTTTTAAGCTCTTCAAACTCTCGGTAATTTCTTTGACGCAATGCCCGCACGTCATGCCGTCAATCTGTACTGTCAATATCTGCATTACTATCTCCTTATCGTCTATGGGTTATGAGTCAATTCATTCGCCTCGTACATCTCTACAGACGGAAGGAGAGACCGGATATTACAGTTCAAGCGGGAAGGACTGGCAAATGTATGAAATCCCGCGAGGTTTTTAGGATTCGTTGCAAGTGCAGTTCAGACAACCATGCTTGCTGCACACGCCGCATGACTGCTCCAAGCTTTGTCGTAAAGGCCTGTCTGGCGCGACGAAGGCGAACCGTTGCATTATTGGGCGTGATCTGCAAGTCTTTCGCGACGACGGAGACGGTTTCTCCCGCCAAATCAATCCGCCGGATCAAGTCAGAATTGGCTGGACGAAGGACCGATATGGCATCATCCAGACAGCGGCACACCGTCGCTCTGACTTCATCCAACGACGGTACATGATCGTCGCCTAAGACCTTAGCTTGTTCCACAAAATCGCTTCGCCGGGCTTTCTCGGACGCTTTTGAACGATAGTAATCGATCACGGTATTGCGAAGTATGCGATAAAACCACGGGACTACGCTTGCTTCATTATTCAGCGAATGCTGTTGCTGGATAGCTTTCACCAAGCTCTGCTGGAGGAGGTCCTGGACGATGAAGTCATCCTCCACCCGACGGCGCATGAATGCCTCGAAAAGGGATCGATTCTCGGTGAGTCGATGAATGAGTGAGTCAGCATTAGAAGAAAAGTTCGGGTTGTTCCTTCCTTGGCATAGTCATGGAAAGCCCCCTTTTCTTAACCGAACGAAGATTTCATCGCTTATACCCGCAGTCCTCCGCTCAGGCCGGTGGGAATTCAGTCTTTCTGTGTGAGAGCTATGTTCGTGGAGATTCACGGGTATTGCGCAGAGAGGACGGCGCGACAGGCGAATAACATAGTCTTGAGCTTGACATGTCTCGTGGGATTGAGGCAAGCTACCACGCTATGAACGGCGGATGGATACTTGCCAAGGTTAGGATGCGGTTCTTCAGTCTGGTCTTGCTTTTCGCCCTCTGTCAGATTGTCGGGACGATGTGTATGGTGCCGGATCTATCGTTGGCCGACGATACCGCCCGGCTGGCTGAAGAGATGAGCGATATGGCCTGTCCAATGGACGGGACCATCATGTGCTCGCCATCCGCCGTATCATCACCAGAACGGCAACTTAAGCATGCAGCAACCATTGACTTGAATCACACACCGGTACTGCTTAGCCCTGTCGCAGCGTCCACCGCTTCCCCAATCTTAGAATCCTTGTCCTGGAGCTCTGCCTCGGAGATTGTCCCCATCTCCATAGCCTCGTCATCGGTCCTTCGAATTTAATTCATACCCCCGGTTTATTCACTGCTACTCCGTTTTTGTGTGCGGAGGGGGCATTGATTCATCCGTTCGGCTTGATCTGAAGGTGTCATGACGCAATCAGCCCGACGCCACTCCACCCTTGGTTATTAGTTCCACCTGAGTTCGAGGCAGGGATACCAGTGTGGCTTAACTCAGTGTCCAAGGACCAGAGGGAAGGTCGGATTATCACCTGAAAGGAGGCTGTCGCATAATGGGGATGCGCTGGTCTAATTGGGTTGGATTTCTGATGTTGGTGATCTTTCTCTTTATTCATGAGCCAATATGGCTGTTCCTGTCATCTGACACCACCAACATCCTGTGGGCTATTCCGGTTGCAGCCTATGTCATTGCTGTGGCTGTGTTGTTAACACGGGGAGCTCCAGATCCCAACCGCACCTAATCGTCTTTCGCGCTTGCTCCTCAACAGAGGCAGTGAAATGGGTCACTGCTAAATATAGTAAGGAGGATTACGATGCGACACGTTATGAGGGGGCTACCATTCATCGTCCTTTTGCTGGTCTTGATTATTCCAAGCTTTGCTGCGACTGGGCCTGAGCCTGGGATTGCCAAGGGCGATCATCAGGCACTCGCGATGTACTATGCGGAGCAGGAGCAGGATTTCAAGGCGAAAGCCCGGTTCTGGGACAACGCCGCTGAATCTTACGAGCATCATCCGGAGCTCTATAAGTCGAGCGACATCACCAACGAGGCGGCGCATTGCCGTCAGATTGCTGGAAACTACAGGAAGATGGCAGAGAGGCCGCGGCCTTGGCGAGCAAGCACTTGAATCTTACACGCAAGGGCCCGTTGGCAGGAACGCCAGATTAAGTCTTCGTTCGAGAGGTGCCGAGCAAGGGAGCTACGCCGGGGCGATCTGCCTTCACAAATTATGCGAAGCGGTGCCTCGGCGGTACTCTTGTCGACCTGTGCGAAGACCCATACTCGAAGGAGGGAAGTGCCTATGAAGATCTCGCAGCAGCTATCGTGGCTCCTTCTGTTGCTCGTCATAGCGGTCATGGCCTGTTCGACGGGTTCACCACGCGAACTCATTGAACGCAACGATCACAGTAGACTAGCGAGCTGGTATGAGCAGGAGGCCGTGCGCCTACGAGGAAAGGCAGAGGAGATGCGTCAGATGGGTGACCGATACGCAGCCTTCGCCTATCCGCTCTCCAAAAAAGAGTCCAAAGGAGAGCTGCTCAGGCATTGCCACGACTTTATGCACTATTACCAGAAAGCCGCCGAAGAAGCGGAGGCTCTTGCCAGACTGCATCGCGAGCAAGAGCCGGCCATCCCTTGATGACGGCAGGATGATCCCTATGTGGGTGTTGAGTTTCTGGAATTGTTCCGCGGTTGGCCCGCTTGTCTCATGGACCGGTCCCTGCTTCAGTCAAGGCAGTGCCCTTCTTGAAAAGAATCCCGCGTCCGTAGGCACGAAAGCGCGAGTGCGATGGATCATATCGCACGGTTCAGCAGCTCGCAGGACCCAGCAAGGATTTCATCCGTAAGACAGAAAAAGGAGGGAGCATGAAGCCGCAGCATTTGAAGAAACCGCCTAACGACGAGGCTGATATCACCCAGGCTGCTATCTCAGAACCGTTCATGTCCGATAACCTTCGTGAGCGGATTGCGAAGCGAGCCTATGAGCTCTACCTGGAACGAGGCTGCAGGCCAGGGTGTGATGTGGAGGATTGGGTGGACGCGGAGCGAGAAATGCTTTCGTCGCCGAAGCGACAGGAGTGATGGTTCTTCTGGCCGACTTCGGCTGGCCCCATACATTCATGATGGTCTGTGTCTCGCTTATCGTGCGTCGTTGGAAGAAGCGCATGAGCTCGTGCCGGGTTGATTCGTGACGCCGGAGTTACTCCCATGGAGGAACGTGCCGGTACACGACAGCGTTCGGGACGCTTCCAGATCAGCCAGCTGGTGATCGGACAGCCAGTCCTGCCGCTGTTGAACATCGGGTTGGCCCCGTTGATGCAGATGCTGGTGCCGCCATTGATTTTTACTCTGCTGGCGAGGTGGCACCGCAGGAGAGGGAATAGCGTATGAAAGATCCTGTCTGTGGCATGAACGTCCTCCAAGAACAGAACTTGTCTGCGACCTATAGAGACCGGATGTTCTACTTCTGTTCCGATCTGTGCCGGCGCACGTTCCTCACCGATCCCGAGACATACCTGAGACAGCTCGAGCCGGCCGGGACGATCGGCCCCTCCGCCAGACGTGTAGCATACTTTACGATGGAAGTGGCGCTTGATCCTGCAATGCCCACCTACAGTGGAGGGTTGGGAGTTCTAGCGGGAGATACGCTCCGATCGTTTGCCGATCTCAAAATTCCGGCCGTCGGAGTCAGCCTCCTGTACTGGAACGGTTATTTTGAGCAGAAGCTGGACGAGTGGGGCAACCAGCACGAGCAGCCGGTGTCGTGGGACCCGAGAGGCCGACTTCACCTCCTCCCAGCCACAGTGGCCGTGACCATCGAAGCACGGACCGTGATCGTCCAGGCTTGGCAATACGATCTCGTCGGTGTCACGGGCGCCCGGGTGCCAGTGCTCTTGTTGGATGCCAATCGTCCGGACAATGCCCAGCAAGACCGAGAGCTGAGCTTGTGGCTCTACGGAGGGGATGACCGCTACCGGCTGGCGCAAGAAATCATCCTGGGCATCGGCGGCATCCGGATGCTCCAGGCTCTCGGGTATACCGCGGTGGAACGGTTCCATATGAATGAAGGTCACGCCGCTTTCTTGACACTCCAGCTCCTGCGCGAGTCGACTCCGGCCGGTTCCACGGAGTGGGACTTCCTTGCGGTGCGACGGCGCTGTGTCTTTACCACCCATACGCCGGTTCCAGCCGGGCACGATCAATTCGGGTATGACCTTGTTCGTCGGGTCATGGGGAACCTGCTCCCCCTGGAAGTGCTCCAGATGTTAGGTGGACAGGACCGCCTGAACATGACGCTCCTGGGTTTCAATATGAGTATCTATATCAACGGCGTGGCGAAGCGGCATGGCGAAGTCTCACAGAAGATGTTTCCTAGTCATGACATTGACTCCATTACGAACGGGATTCATTCCGCCATGTGGACTTGCGAGAGCTTCCAGGATCTTTACGATCGGTCGATTCCCGGTTGGCGAACCGATCCATTCTCTCTGCGCTACACGATCAGTGTCCCAAATCAGGAGATCTGGGACGCGCATATCAAGGCCAAAGCGCGGCTGCTCGAAGAAGTGAGGCAGCGCACGCAGCCGCAGTTGAGACTGGATGCCTTCACGATAGGCTTCGCTCGCCGTGCGACCGTATACAAGCGGGCTGATCTAATTGTGTCGGCGCCTCGTGAATTAATCGACGTGGCAAAAAAGGCAGGACCACTGCAGATCATTTTCGCGGGCAAGGCTCATCCCAAGGATGAGCCCGGTAAGGACATGATCCGCCGGATCGTGCAAGCGGCCAAGCAGCTCGAACGGGATGTGATGATTCTCTACCTCGCCAACTACGACATGACCCTTGCTCGGCTCCTTACGGCCGGCGTGGATCTCTGGCTGAACACGCCTCAGCGCCCGCTTGAAGCGTCGGGGACATCAGGCATGAAGGCGGCGCACAATGGCGTGCCAAGCTTGAGTGTGTTGGACGGCTGGTGGGTGGAAGGCCACATCGAAGGCGTAACGGGTTGGTCGATCGGCTCACGGACGATGAGCCAAGGGATCGATCAGCAGGAAGACGCGCGCGAGCTGTATCAGAAGCTGCATTTGACGATCGTGCCGATGTACTACCAATCACGGGATCAGTGGATTGACGTGATGCGCTATACAATCGCATTCAATGCGTCATTCTTCAACACTCACCGCATGGTGCAGCAGTATGCCGCCAATGCCTATGTGTAAGAACGAATGCAAGCGTCGATGGTCCACCGGTGCGACCGAGGTCCCTAGTGATGAATAACCTACGACGGCTCGTTTTCTACGCATTTTTCGCTGTCCTGGGATTTTTCCTCGTGACCGAACACCGGACGCATGTGTTCGGAATACTCCCTTATTTGCTCCTGTTCGCCTGTCCGTTGTTCTATCTTCTGCTGCACAGGCGACACGGTAGTCATGACTCCGATCTCCGCAAGACAGCAGCCCGGCTCGCGGGCCGACACCGGAGGCCATTCCCATGGATGAAGGATCGACTTATGGGTTGTAGTCGTTAGTGATCATCAACTCCGATGTGGAGGGGAGGCAGGGATCATGAAGTCAACAGAAGAGTTGGATCGAGTTTGCGGTATGTGGATCGACAAGGAGAGCGCCCAATTCCAAAGCCTCTTCAAGGGGAAAACATATTATTTTTGCTCGATGCCATGCAAGGAGCACTTTGATCAGAACCCCGAAATGTACTTGAAAGGCTTTGCAGGTTGAAACCAGAAATGCCGCTGACCCTCACAGTCTTTCATTCTCCATGTGGGTATTGGACGGTCTGTTTCTGAAGATCATGGGCTAGGCTATTCTTCGGCTTGACGTACCTCCCTGGTTGAGGTGAAGCGGGGTAGGAAACATGGAAGGGATGGTCGCGGCCTTCATCATGAAATACTGCAGCCAGAGGTATACGACTGGGCTGGATACCTCCTGGAAGGCGCAGTGCCGGAATGTGTCACCATTACTCTGAAGAAGGAGATCGTCCGATGGATTCGACAGAACGAGTGGGCCAGCCTCTCATGAGGACATGAAGCCCAACGGCTGGCACACGCTCGCGTTCGAATCACTGGAACGTGAACTAGGCTCCGACATCAATGACGGATTGACTGAACGTGAGGCGGAGCATCGTCTCACGACAGGGGGGCCGAATGAATTGCCTGAAGCCCCTCAACCTTCTTCTCTCAAAATCCTTCTCACGCAATTCTCGAGTCTGATCGTTTGGGTCCTCATCGCTCCACCCGGTGTCCACGGACTCGGAAGAGTGGGCCGATTATCATATGAAAGGAGAAACTCTCATGATGGGGATGCGCTGGTCCAATTGGGTTGGATTACTGATGATGGTGATCTTTCTATTTATTCATGAGCCGATATGGCTGTTCCTGTCGTCTGAGACCACGAACATCCTGTGGGCTATCCCGGTCGTCGCCTACGTCATTGCTGCGGCTGTGTTGTTAATACGGGGAGGTCCGGATCACGAGAAAGCCTGATCGTCTTGGGAGAGCAAGGAACGTGGTGCTCTATCTCATATGGAGGTCAACATGGGATACCTTCGAGAAAAGATAATGTTGGTAGCGCTGACACTTCTCTCATACGCTCCGGCCACGGCTCAGCCAGTAGCGTTACCGGGGAGTGAGATCCCGCAGTTCGTAGACCCGTTGCCTCTTCTCGCTGTGGCAGGCGGAACCATCGAGACAATTACCTCCGCATCAGCGACGCTCTCGATGTGCGAGTTCAAGGCCAACGTCATGCCTTCGACATTCGTGCCGGCGGCTTCCTCACTCGCCTACTCGGGAACCTATGTCTGGGGCTACCGCAACGGTTCGACGTGTCCTGGATCGGGAACGCCGTTCCCAACGTACTTTGGGCCGGTGTTTGTCGCGACGCGTGGAACTCCGACCGAAATCCAATACATCAACAGTCTGCCCAATACAGCAGCGAGCCAACTGTCGGCGTGGAAGACCTCGACCGATCAGACGCTTCACTGGGCCGATCCGCTGAACCATGAAGCCAACAGGTGCGCAGACGCCGTCACTGAAAATCAATCGCCCGTCGGGGCCTGCGCATCGAATTATGCCGGTCCGGTCCCAACCGTGCCCATCTGCACGGAGGGGAGGTGCCGCCGGTGCTGGATGGAAATCCGGACGCCTGGTTTACAAGTGATGGAGCTTACAATGGGCATTCGTTCTACAGCAAAGCCGGTGCGGGTGCGAATGCGGCGATTTACCGCTATCCGAATAGGCAAGAAGCCGCGCCTCTCTGGTTTCACGACCATGCCTTGGGCCTCACACGCTTGAACATCTATGCGGGGTTGGCAGGAGGTATCTGATCGTTAATCCGGCCCTGACATTGCCGGCCGGTCTGCACCCGATCGGGTTACAACAAGGCGCCGCGGGCTCCGTAGACTATACCATTCCGCTGGTGATTCAAGACCGCATGTTCGATACGAACGGGCAGCTCTATTTCCCCAATATGGGGCCCAACCCGGAGCACCCGTTCTGGATGATGGAGTTCTTCGGCGACACGAATGTCGTGAACGGCAAGGTCTGGCCGTATCTGAACGTCGAGGCCAGGCGCTATCGATTCCTCCTCCTCAACGCATCGAATGCGCGCACGTATGAACTCTCCTTGCACGGACAGCATCTATGGCAGATCGCCACCGATGGAGGGTATCTCGATGCGCCGGCCCGGCTGCATAAGCTGACCCTGATGCCTGCTGAGCGCGCCGACATCATTATCGATTTTTCAGGATTAGAGGGCCGCACGCTGATTTTGAAGAATCACGGCCGCGCGCCATTCCCCGATGGGGCTCCACCCGATGGGGCGACGGTGGGACGCGTTCTCCAGTTTCGAGTGGGACCATCCACGTTGGCAGGGGCAGACGCGAGCTACAACCCGGCTCATGGCGATGCGCTCCGCCCTCCCATGCGCCGGCTGGTGAACCCGGCCACGGGGGCGCTGGCCGTCGTTCCTTCGAAAACGCGCCAACTCACCCTGAACGACATGATGGGTGCTGGTGGAATGGGAATGGTCGAATTGCTGCTGAACAATACGAAGATGTCCGGCAAACGTGCCGATAGAACGATCCGCAAAGATTTCACGGCTGTTACGGTGGGAGGCATGACGGAATATGTTTCAGAATTGCCGGCTGAAGGCGATACTGAAGTCTGGGAAATCGTCAATCTAACAGCCGACGCCCATCCGATCCACACACACTTGACGCAGGTTCAGGTGATGAATCGGCAGAAGGTTCATCTGAACCGGTACAATAAGGCCTACGCAGGGTCGTTCCCCGGCGGCGCCTCTATGTTTGGCGATGGTCCACCGTTGACGTATGCGCCCTCTGTTGCTTCCGGATTGAGATACGGAGGGAATCCCAACATTCAGCCAAATCTCCATGGCCACGTACATCCTCCGGAAGTTAACGAAGCTGGATGGAAAGATACCGTGATCGCGTATCCGGGCCAAGTCACTCGCATCGCCGTACGCTTCGCACCGACAGACACGGCAGTCGGCCTGGCAAGAAACTATTCATTTGATCCAGATGCCGGTGCACATGGGTTCGTATGGCACTGTCATATCCTCGACCATGAAGACAATGACATGATGCGCCCGTATAAAATCACCGCGGCACGAGGTGCGGCGAGAACCTACGTGATGGGCGTCGATTACTAGGCGAGAGTGAGCTGGGAAGACCGACCTGCAAGATGTCGGGCAGTCTAAAGAGACTGTCCGACATCCATGGACGGACAAAATCTAATTCATCGAATTTTAAATAGAAGCTGACAGTGCCGAAGAGATACGCGAAAAAGCTTCTCTATCCGCAGTATGGATGAGCCGCCTGCGTTAGGCATACGCAGCATCATGCCTTAATGATGATTTACTTGTCCTCTCCTAAATTGCACCGGACGGATCAACGTCCATACGGGGAGCTGTGCTGAACGGCGCGGAACTATCTTCAAGGCGCCTCATATCCGGAACGAATACAGAAAGCCGATCATCATGCAATCCAAAAGGACGGCACAAGACAACACCAACTTGATTTCCAGGCGTGTGCTACTGAAACAGGCCGGAACGTTGGGACTCCTCGCTGCGATCCAGTCGTTCTTCCCTGCATGCGCAAGTCATGGGTTACTTCCCATGATATCTGTTGGTACACAACCCTCAACCTTGAGCGGTGAGCTGATCGACCTGGTGATCGGCGAACGATCCTTTGTTCTGGACGGGCAAACCGGGACCGCCATGACAATCAATGGGACGATCCCGGGGCCGCTCATCCGTCTGAAAGAAGGCCAAGAGGTGAGGCTGCGGGTCACAAACCGCTTGGCGGAAATTACATCGATTCATTGGCATGGCATTCTTCTGCCGCCGGATATGGATGGCGTGCCGGGGGTGAGCTTCGGGGGCATCCAGCCTGGTGCGACTTTCACCTATCGGTTTCCAATCAAGCAGAGCGGCACCTACTGGTATCACAGCCACTCCGGTGGTCAGGAATTGCAAGGCATGTACGCGCCGATGATCCTAGATCCGGCCGAACCGGAACCGTTTACGTATCACCGCGAGTATGTGGTGATGCTATCCGATTGGAGTTTCGAATCACCCGACACGCTGCTCTCAAACTTAAAGAAGCAAGGAGGGTACTACAATTTCCAGAAGCGAGCAGCTCGTGAGTTCTTGAGCGATGTCCGACGGATGGGGCTTGGACCAGCGCTGCAGAACTACCTGATGTGGGATCAAATGCGGATGGACCCGACCGACTTCGCGGATGTCACCGGGTACACCTTCACCTATCTAATGAACGGCTTGCCGCCTTCTGCGAATTGGACGGGCCTGTTCCATCCCGGAGAACGGATACGCCTCCGCTTCATCAATGCTGCTTCGATGACTTTCTATGACGTCCGTATCCCCCGGTTGACCATGACCGTTGTGCAGGCCGACGGGCAGAACGTCCAGCCGGTCATTGTCGAGGAATTTCGCTTCGGCCCTGCCGAAACCTACGATGTAATCATCGAACCGACCGAAGACCAGGCGTACACCATCTTTGCCGAGACGATGGATCGCAGTGGGTACGCTCGTGGGACGCTTGCTCCTCGTCCAGGGATGGAAGGAGAGATTCCCGAACGCCGCCCCCGTCCGCTTCGGACTATGGAAGACATGGGGATGAGCATGGAAAGCATGGAGATGCCGCATATGAACCACTCTGACGGCGGTGGCACGACGGACAAAACTCCTTCCAACGACATGCCCAGCATGGAACACGGGCAACACGATATGGGAACGCACGATATGGCGAGCAAAACTCCTGATGGTCAAACTGTTTCGATGATTCCCGGAGCCCAGCCTGTCAAACATGGGCCAGACGATCACGGCACTGGCAACCAAACGGTGGCTGAATATTCACAGAATCGATTCGATGAACCAGGAAGAGGACTGGAACACAGTCCTAGGCGAGTGTTGCGATACACCGACTTGAGAAGCCTTGCGCCTTATCCCGACCAACGTGAGCCCGAACGGGAAATTGAATTGCATCTGACGGGACACATGGAACGGTTCCTGTGGTCCTTCGACGGGAAAAAATATTCGGAAGCGAAACAGCCGATTGCCTTCCGCTATGGGGAGCGAGTGCGTTTCACCTTCGTGAACGACACCATGATGGAGCATCCGCTCCATTTGCATGGGATGTGGATGCACCTGGAAAACGGCGCAGGCCAGTATTTGCCGCGTAAGCACACCGTCATTGTGAAGCCAGCCGAGCGTGTCTCGGTTGCCATCACGGCAGACGCGCCAGGGCGATGGGCATTTCACTGTCATTTGCTGCTCCATATGGAAGCAGGCATGTTTCGGGTCGTCGACGTATCTGGGTACGAGCCATAAGAAGGTCATGTCTGTTCGAGCTCTTCAGCGACAGGTGGTCCTAATTGGCCTTTTGAGTGTGGCCATACATGCACCCCTTGTCTCAGCAGAAAGCCAGCCTACTCGGTCTCCCATGGACAATGCGCATCATTCTGGCGCATTCACGGAGTTGAGTGCGTCTGGGCCGCAGCGCCAGGCTATGGATACAGAGGCGGAGTCGGACACTCTGTCATCTTCTAGAGAAACGCGCACACTCCCAAACCTCTCTCCGGAAGAGGGCTGGCCGAGTCCGGTTAACGATCGTGAGAACCGCCTCTTTACACTGATTGACGTGCTCGAATATCGGCCAAAAACGAGTGGGGGTGAGCGTACAAGCGACTATCGTTGGGACATCGAAGGTTGGTACGGCGGGGATTACAACCGACTGTGGTTCAAGAGCGAAGGACAACAAGACACGGCCTTCAAAGCGGACTATGACGTGGATTTTCAGCTGCTGTACGGTCGATTCATCCGAAAATATTACGATTTTCAGATCGGCCCACGCGTCGAGACGCAAACGTTCCGTGGAAGCAATGTCACGCGGGGACTTGGGGTGATCGGGATACAGGGGCTTGTCCCGTACAATTATGAACTAGAGGCCGCTCTGTTCATTGATCAGAACGGCAAGGTGTCCGGGCGTCTTTCGTTTACCAAGGACTTTCTGCTGACGCAGCGGCTGATCCTTCAAGGTCGTTTTGAAACCAATGTGGCGGTTCAACGGGTCGAACAGTTCACCACCGGTTCAGGACTGAACAATCTGGAATTCGGGGTGCGCCTGCGTTATGAAATTCGGCGCGAATTTGCGCCCTATGTAGGCTTCTCGCTCGATAGAAGTTTCGGCGAGACCGCCACGCTGGTACGCCAAGAGGGTGGAAACCCGAGTCAGATCCGATTCGTGGCCGGCGTGCGTATGTGGTTCTAGCATCCGGTTGTCCTTTCCTTCATATCAGCATTTGTTTCTTTTTCCAGGCTCATCAGGATCGGACAACAGTCGGTGGACTGACCAGCTTCACAAGTTTGGATGAGTTTTTTCAGCGCACGAGCCAGGACCCGTAGTCTTGAACCTTGGATTGCACCTGCACGAGTTTCGCCTGTGCCCGTTTCTGCACATCACCACGGCAAGCCGTTGAGGCTATCCGGAGAGTAAGTAATTCGGCAATCTCGCGTAGGGTGAAGCCCAATGCTTGGGCCTTCTTGATGAACCTCAGGCGTCGTTTCTCTTCCTGCCCGTACAGTCTATATCTCGAAGGCTTCCTCGCTGACGGATTGAGCAAGTTCAGACGCTCGTAGTAGCGGACGGTCTGGACATTCACTCCGACAATTCTGGCAAGCTGGCCGATAGTCAGTTGAGCAGCCATGTCATTACCGTGAAGGGAATCTACACCTTGCACTGCAGTATAGAGTCATGCGCCTCTACAGAGTTTCGCACCTCTTGACTCGATACTGTGGTACAGCCCGTAGGATGGCATTCAAAGGGAGGTGATGACTATGTGTCCCTGGGTAGAACAGTTGGGCTTTTGCCCCTATGAGGCTGCGTCCAAGGTATGGCAGTGGATGCACAGCTTCGTAGCATAATCTTACCGAAGGGCGGCAGCCTTCGTATGCTGCCGCCCTTGTGCCGTCGCCTCACATACATGAACACGACATGATCTCAGTTGAATGCGTTCCAGGCCTTCTCGATACAGAGCGCAACTTTCTTTGGCCTTTGCCAAATCACCCTCGTGCTTCTGAATGCATTGCCGATAGCCTTTCAGCAGTTCGTCTGTTTCGCGGCTAATCTCCGCGTTCGCTTGCCGCTGACGGGAGTCCACGCAATTGGTTTATGTAGGCGATCCTTACTTTTCCGTTCAGAAACAGCGATACCGAACAATGCGATGAAACCAACGGAAGCCGGAACGGAGAAATAGAGACTACCGATCTGCAATGCCACGAGATCACCGACCATGGCAAATGGAATCGCAGCAGAATCAACGTCGCCTGTCTGAGATTCCTAAACGTGACGAACAAAATAAGGACAATGAGCCCAATTGACCAACGGACATCACGATGGCCAGACGAGTCATGGCTCGCTGCTGATTTCGAATAGCTCACCCCACGTCAGCAGTTCAGCGATAATCGGACTCGGTTTTCTCAAAGATCTGAACAGCGTGCGCTGGACAACCGTGTGTGACAGATCCTGGCGTGGGTGGCGACGCTGCCGGGCTCCGCAATTCTTGCCGCGCTTGCCTACCTGCTGCTCACTCGCATTTGAGTGAGCGGTCCTACAGTCTCGTCATGATGTGACGTGGTACATCTCGGTGATGCCTAGTCTGCACAGCAGCTCATTTTGGACACGTCTTTTGTGTAGGACAGCGCGACGATTTTGAGCGCCTCGGACATGGTTGGATAGACGTGCAGCAGGTGGGCGAAGTCGCCGATCGTCGCACCAAAATGAAGCCCCATGGCCGCTTCATGAATAACCTCCGCTGCGTTCATTCCGTGCATGGAAACCCCCAGCACCTTCTTCGTGTTCCTGTCCGCAACCATCTTCAGGACCCCTCTGGTCTCGCGGACCGCCCCAGCTCTGGGAACGAGGGACATAGGAATGATGCGACAATCGCACGTGTACCCGCGCGCATTGGCCTCCGCGTCCGACAGTCCGACGACGCCCACCTGCGGGTCGGTAAAAATCGCTCGCGGTATCACGGCGTGGTGTACCTTACGGCCCCCTTTGCCGTTGAGAGCATTTTCGGCCGCAATCCCGCCGTCCTGCGCCCCCACAGGAGTCGCCATCTGGCTTTCCGTGTAGGAACCAATGACGTCTCCGGCCGCATACACGTGCCCGGCAGACGTGCGCAGCTCGTCGTTGACCTTCACGAAACCATGTTCATCCAGATCGACACCTGGAAGGTCAAGTCCGAGCTGTGCCGTATTCGGTGTGCGCCCCGTGGCAACCAGGAGCTTCGCCGCCGTCAGTTCCTGCTGTCGCCCGTCCACCTGGAGCGAGACGACGACATGGCGTTCATCGCCCTGCACCCGGCTCACCGTGGCTTTCGTATAAATGGAAATTCCCTCCTCACGAAATACCTCTGCCACTGATTGCGCAATCTCCGGCTCGTAGGCCGTAAGAATTCGCGCTCCGCGTGCCAGAATCGTGACGCGGGTGCCGAAGCGCGCAAACATCTGGCCCAGCTCCAGTGCGATGTAGCCGCCACCGAGGATGATGAGCGACGCCGGAAGTTCTGTGAGCTCGATGTCTTCGTGACTTGTGAGCAGATCGCTGGTGAGATACGGCGTGTCACGAAGCCCAGGAACCTCTGGTACGGTGGGCGCCGTTCCCGTCGCGACGAGGAATCGAGCCGCTGAGAGCACTTGCCCGTTCACGGTCACCTCGTGGGGGCCGCTGAAGCGGGCGGCTCCGTCAAAAACGCGGATGCGTTCAGAGTTGGAGATACTGCTCTGATACTTCTTTCCCCGGTAATCTTCAATCACGGCATCCTTCTGCTCGATCAGCGCGCGGAAGTCCAGGCTCATCGAGGTTGGCGAGAGCCCGGGGTAGCGCGGATGCCTCGCATCGTAGAGGATTTTCGCGGCTTCGATGAGGTTCTTTGACGGCAAGCAGCCACGGTTGACACAGGTTCCTCCGAGCGTACGCATCTCGGTCATGGCTGCCGTGTGTCCGCTTGCTGCCGCGCGAAGCGCCGCAGCAAACGCCGTCGAGCCGGAACCGAGAATCACCAGGTCAAATTTCTCCGCCATCATGTCCCCTCCTGGGTTGGTTGTCCGGGAATTTTCTTCAGGTCACACGCACGTTTGGCGCCGCACGAAGTAGTAGCCCGCCGCGGCCACTCCAATGAACACCACAAGAAGACCGATCAATATGGCATCATTGAGAATGAATCCGAGGCCAAGCGCGGTGACCAGCCCGGCGACCATAAACGGCGCCACGCAGCAGAGTGCGGCAAACGCCGCGCCGCTGATGCCGACCGCCAGGAGCGTTCGGCCCAACCATGATGGCGCTTCGTGACTCGCTGTTTTGTTCCCTGGCATTCGCTGCGCTCACTGTTTCATGGTGGACGGATAACCCGCGTTCATTGTGGCTTCCATCAACGTCTTGACACTGGTCTTGCTGTCATCGAAGGTGACCAGGGCTTCCTTCTTCTCCAAGTTCACTTCGATGTTCTCGACGCCTTCAACCTTGTTCAGCGCTTTCTTAATTGTGATCGGGCAAGCCTCGCAGGTCATGCCCGTCACCGACAGTGTGACCGTTTGAGTAGCGGCCCAGGCGGGTGCGCTCAAGGCGGCCGAGAGGGCGATTGCAATGATGAGTTGTTTCATGACGTGTTCCTTTCAGTACAACAGCGGCAGAATGTAGGGGAACGCAAGCGCGAGCCCCGTCAGTGCGGCAACAATTACAAAGATGATCTTCTGCGCCGGCTGGACTTGCGGCACGGCACAGACCTCCCCTGGTTTACAGGCTTCGGCGGGCCGGAAGATGCGCCGGTAGGCGAAGAAGAGCGCCACGAGTGCTGCGCCGATAAAGATTGGACGATACGGTTCGAGCACTGTCAAATTGCCGATCCACGCGCCGCTGACGCCAATCGCTACCAATACGAGCGGGCCGAGACAGCAGATCGAGGCGAGGAACGCCGCGAGACCGCTGATACCCAAGGCGCCACGACCGTTTGGGGGGTTAACCCACGGGTTCTCTTTCTCCGACCTGGACAACCTCTCCATGCACCACCTATTTTCAGAGCGTCCGCAGTACAAGCGGTCATGCCTGTTTCTACGGACTTTCTCATTGATTCAAGTCTAAACTCCGTACTACGGTACGGAATCAAGGGAAATTTTCATGGCGTCAGAATTAACGATAGGCCGGGTGGCGAAGCTGGCCGGGGTGAATGTCGAGACGGTCCGTTATTACCAGAGACGGGGACTGCTGGCCGAGCCGAACAAGCCGCACATGGGCTATCGGCGGTATCCGGCGGACATCGTAAAACACATCCGCTTCATTAAGCGGGCGCAGGCCCTTGGGTTCACGTTGGAGGAAATCACCGAACTGCTACGGCTGGAGAAAGCCCGCGCCTGTGCGGAGACCCGCGACCTGGCCGCCCACAAGATGCGACTGATTGACCAGAAGCTCATGGGCCTCACGGCGATGCGGAAAGCGTTAGCTAGTCTGGTTCAGCAGTGCAATAGGAAACAACCTGCGAAGGGATGCCCGATCATCCAGGTGCTCGAACAGGATTAGTTTTCCGATTCATCACGCGTACACCATCTGACACAAGGGTATCTCGCCAGTGGACAGCGCATCCGCGTCTGACGAAGCAACAGTTGTTCGCAAGATTTGAGCTTTCTTTTTGCTCGATGCAAGAACCCGCTGCGCGACACGTCGAGGAGGCGGCACATCACGCATGGCGTGCACCTGTGGCGAAGATCACGCTCAGGACTGTTATGGCCAGCAACAAAAACCGAATTGAACGAGTCATGTGAGGGTCCCTCCCCAAGAGCTTTCCTGCCCACGTCCGTCATGGATCTCAGAGTCTCGTCCCGCTACAGAAAAAACGACGGGATGAGCTCAGGCTCAGAGCAGGGCAGATAACGCCATGATGAAACGGTAGAAGGAAGAACCGGAGAGATCAGATACGAAGCACTGTGCTTGCGAGAGACTGATGTGGAGGAGAACTTGATTCGAGAGCGCAATATAGATTGGAAATCTGTACGAGCCGAGGGCTCACCGTGGGAAGCGTAGGCAACGTATGGTCTGCCGACCAATGATGGTCCACGAGCAACGATGACGACTGCGCGTGGGATTCGACTCCCAAGATCTTGAAGGCGTCACATAATTGCCGACTAGGTTGTTCGCCAGGAGTTGAACAGCCGTTGGCCATTGACGCATCGGTGGTCCCTGACAGCGGCAAGAGACAGGCGTATGCGTTGAAACTGAATGCCAGCAGAAACACTACGATGGTCGCAGCGAGAAAAGATCGGGAGTGATGAGAACTCAAGCGCATGGAGTAAGTCTATCCTTCCGTCAGCTTAGCCGTCAACGGTATTTATAGTACTGCAGCCCTCGATCACGGGGTATGAGCAAATCAGCCTTATCTGTGTAAAGAAACATGCTCCAACGGCATTGCCTATTCATCAGACAGGCTTCCTTATCAGTCGGCCGGTACTCCCCATTCTTACCAACAAATTGAGCCAAACAGGCCATTTATGTCTCATGTGTCTTCCCCAGAAGCTGATGTAAGTGACTGGCGATGCCGAAGGCGTGAGTGGGCCGCCTCGCTAGTGCATACTGGCGCGCCGCCGGAGAAAGCTGCCCGCTATTTCCCGGTAAGCCAAAGAAACTGCACTGGAGCACGCCCAACCCGGCCAAAGCTGCGGGCAGTGAGGCCGATGCCACCTTCGACACCGCGTTTTTCATGCTCAAACGGAATGTAGAGGAGGTCACCAATGGCCGCCTGCTGTTCAACCCGACGCCTGTCGTTTCTTGACCGCTACCTCACCGTCTGGATTGTTCTGGCGATGGGCGCAGGTATCGCCCTTGGCTCCCTGTTTGGGAAACGGCCGAATGCACTGAATAGCCTGTCTGTCGGCACGACCAATATCCCAATCGCCATCGGCCTGATTCTGATGATGTACCCGCCGCTGGCCCGGGTGAAATATGAAGAACTCCCGCTTATCTTCACGGATTGGAAAATCCTGCCTTGCCCGCTGCATCGCGATGGTAATTGTCTGAAACCACTTGGCCGAGGGCAACAACCAATATCCCGACGCGCTGGTGGCCTTCAACAGCGTGTTCCAGCTCTTGTTCTTTTCCGTCTATGCCTGGCTGTTTATCAGCGTGCTGCCGCCGCTGTTTGGACTAAGTGGCCAGATTGTCGATGTGAACTTTCGCACCATTGCCGAAGCGTGTTCATTTATCTTGGCATTCCTTTTCTAGCCGGATTTCTGTCCCGTACGATGTTACTGCGGCAGAAAGGCCTCGACTGGTATGAACAGAAATTCTTGCCGAAGATTGCTCCGGTGACCCTGATAGCCTGATTGTCCTGATTGTTTACCATCCTTGCGATGTTTTCCATCAAGGGCGGCATGGTGATGGAATTGCCGCTCGATGTGTTGCGGATAGCCATCCCGCTTGCGATTTATTTCGTGGTGATGTTTCTCATCAGCTTCCTGATGGGCAGGGCTCTAGGGGCTGATTACGGAAAGACGACCGCGACCAGCTTTACGGCGGCCAGCAATAATTTCGAGCTCGCCATCGCCGTGGCAATCACGGCGTTCGGATTAAATTCTTCCGTCGCGTTCGCCACCGTCATCGGCCCACTGGTTGAAGTTCCGGATCTCATCGCTCTGGTGAATGTCGCGTTTTGGCTGCGTGACAAATTATTCCTCAACTATCAAAACACGCCAGCTGCAGATTTAGCGAAAGCCCAATCCTAGTCTGCACCTTGACAAAATGTCGGATTCTGGGAAAGTCTGTGCTTGGCCTGGCTGAAGCAGGCAAGACAGGAGTATATGTTCACACTTTTAATTTATGTCGCGGCGGCCATTGCTGAAATTGCCGGGTGTTTTGCCTTTTGGTTTTGGTACCGGGAAGGCAAATCCATTCTCTGGCTGTTGCCCGGCATGCTTTCCCTGGCGTTGTTCGCATGGTTACTCTCACTGAGTCCAGCAGAGTATGCAGGGCGCGCCTACGCGGCCTATGGGGGCCTCTACATCGCAACCACGCTCGGCTGGCTTTGGGTAGTGGAAGGCATCCGCCCCGACCGTTGGGATATCATCGGAGCCACAGTATCTCTCATCGGCGCAGCCATCATTCTGTGGGCTCCACGTCCATAATCTACTCACAAGTGGCCCGCCTCGTGACCTTGTTTTCGGCCGCATACCATCTTGCCATGACGCTTCATTCCTGCATCTGCCCCGGTGGGCATTTTACCGAGCCATAAGAACAGAACACGCAGCAGTCCCCAGTTTTTCGACGCAGCACCGCTTTACATTGCGGGCATTCGTAAACGTGCAAACATGCGTCTGTCGGCATCGTTTCGTTCACAGCGTTCTGGCACTGCGGGCACGTCAGAACCGATTGAAGCAGTACGTCTGCCATATCACTCCTTTCATGGCGCAACCCACGGCACCGCCAGTTTTTGTTCATAAGCAAATCGTTCGAGCGCTATTCAGAAGCGAAATAGTAGAGTGGGCGTTAGCTCTCGAAAGGATTTCCGAGTCGAAGAGGCCGTCAGGAAGCAGCTCTCAAATCATTTCCGCAAAATCTTCTCCATTGCTTTTCCCTTTGCTAACTCGTCGAGTAGCTTATCCAAGTAGCGAATTCCCTGCATAGTTGGTTCTTCTATGTCCTCCACTCGGACACCGCAGATCGTACCCTTGATCAAAGCACGCGAAGGATTCAGTTGAGGAGCTTCCGCAATAAAGGTCTCAAAGGCTGTCTGGTTCTTCAGTAGGGCTTCTAACTCTTTCTGACTATATCCCGTCAACCAGCGAATGATTTCATCGACTTCTTGTTTCGTGCGTCCTTTCTTCTCCGCCTTGGAAACATAAAACGGATAGACACTTGCGAAGCTCATTGTATAGACACGATGATTTGCCATGACCCTCTCTTCTGTCAGCTGTTCGCACTAGCTGGCTTGCAAGGCAGTCATCAGGGCCTGAATCGTCAATGGCGCATTTCCTTCTGACCTATTATTCACGATGACATAGGCGCGCCGCTTGTCTTCCATCGCCTTCTTTACAAGATCAACAGAGTCCCGCCGCATTTCTGGAAGTTCTCCCACGATCTTGTTGTAGGGCTCCGTACGCTTCTTTGCGGCTTCATACGACATCTTCAACGGCGTGAGCAGCCGCAGGACGGTGAACGGGGCAGTGAATTGTTCCATCCGCTGATGTTGTTCATTCAGCGGCGGCATGTAGGACCAGTGATTGTAGACGTGTGCCACTCCATGCCGTTCCAACACATGTCGGTACTCAGCGCCGACGAGTCCTGCGTTCCGAATCTCGACCGCGTACATGAAGTCTTTCGGAAGTTGGCCGAAGAACCTATCTAATCGGGTACAGAACTCTTCGCTCGACATGCCATGGCGCTGGAATTCGAACAAAAAGGGCCCCGTGTGGGGCTCGAATTTGGCTTCACGGTACGGTTTTAGCACCAATTCATTGAAGAGCTTCGCGTCCAGAAAGTTCGGATTGGTCTGTCCAGCTTTGGACCCGTAACGCGGTTGCATCGCGTAACTCGGAATGGTGATTTCCTCCCAAACTTTAAAGCACATGTGAAAATCTTCGGGTATTTGGTTGAGGTAGTTTCGAAGTTGGTTCGGGGTCGGAGGCCGGTAAAAAGTCGCGTCGTTGCCGACCGCCCGAAAGCACGGCTCGCCGTTATAGAGATACTGGCAATACTCGCCTAAACATTCCTTCGCAAACTTTGTCTTGGCGTATTGCTTCAAGTAAATCTGGCCTTGCCAGCCTTCATAGGTCCATGTGGATGTTCCAAATCTAACGAGCGGTGAGAGTGGCATGGCGAGAGAGTGTACCGGCTATGCGTTCATTTCCTCAAGAGCCTCGCTCGGTGTCTGGATTTCGGCGGTGCTCAAGAGCCGGAGCGTTCTCACGGTAATCGTCACGGTCGAGAACTGCTCTTCCACGAGTCCGGTGATCATATAGGCCTGATTCGGAGCCAGTAGATGGCAGTATTGCCGATAGGTCTGCGGAAATACGGTCGCATCGTACATCCCGGTCTGATCCTCCAAGGTCATAAACTCCATCGGATCACCTTTCTTCGTGGAGACGATCTTCTCGGTAAGCAGCCAGCCGATGAGCGTCACTTCTTTCCCGATGTGCAGAGCCAAATCTTTTGCCCAAATGTAGCGAGTGTCTTTATACGCCTCGTGAAACACATCAAGGGGATGACACTGCAACGGAAACCCGAAAAGCGCCAGCTCATGAGCCAGGGACTTTTGAAACGAGTAGGGTTCTGGAATGGGTATATAGTTCGGAGGCGTCGGGGCCTGCGATGCCAGCAGCCGCCAGAGCAAGGCCGGTCGCGTAAGCTCTCCAGCAACGGAATCAAAGCACCCTGCTTTGATAAGGGGCTTGGTTTGCGCAACGTCAGGATTTACTCGTGTCAGGAAATTCGAGAGTGACCGATATGGCCCATTTTCCTTTCGTTCTTCAATGAGCTGCTTCACAAAATCCTCTTGCAGTCCTTTAATCTGCATGAAACCGACGCGAACACTGTTGCCTGAGCCGGTGTAGGTCCAGACACTTTCGTTAATGTCTGGCGGGTGAATCGTGAGTCCCATCCGTCTCCCCTCAGACAGGTACGCGAAGGCGGAATAGTATCCGCCCTGATTGCTCACGACAGCAGCAATAAACTCGGCTGGATAGTGAGCGCGAAGATAGGCTGATTTGAACGAGACTTGCGCATAGCTCGCCGAATGCGGCTTGCAGAAGCTGTAGCCCGCGAAGCTCATAATCATGGCCCAAATGGCATCGATGACATGGAGTTCCACGCCACGGGCTAACGCGCCCTCGTAGAACAGGCGGCAATAGTCGCGGAGCTGCCGCGCCTTATGTTTCTTGCTCAAGACCTTTCTGAGCTGGTCGCCATCTTCCACAGAAAATCCTCCCAATGCCACGGCGACCTTCATCACGTCTTCCTGATAAACCATGATCCCATGCGTTTCGGAGAGCACCTCATCAAGCAAAGGATGAGGTGACGTGTAGCGGTGTCCATGGGCTCGCCTGACAAATTCCTCAGTGAAGGTATTCGCCGCCGGACGAATGAGCGAAGACACGACGACAAGGTATTCAAACACATCCGCCGCCGCTCGCCTGTCCGGCGGCATCCCAGCCCAGAGCTTTTTGAGCAGGAGTCGTGTGGCGGGTGATTCCACGTAGAAGCACCCCATGGTCTCTCCTCGCCGGATCAGCTCATTCGTTTCCGGGTCACTGAGGGGGTCCCATGTCGCATAGTCGATTTCACGCCCCGTGTTTTGCTCGATTGCAGCCAGGGCATCACGAATGACCGCCAACGACCGGTTACCCAGGAGGTCGATCTTCACCAGTCCTGCGTCTTCAGTCTGGTCTTTTTCCCACTGGATCACCGGCAAGCTGGAGGCCGATATTTCCACCGGCACGTAGCGCCGGATTTCATCCGGCACCAGCACCACGCCGCCCGGATGAAGCCCAAGGTTGCGGAAATGGCCTTCAAGCTGGACTGACCAGTAGAGGATGTCCGGCCATGGAGACTTGAGCCGCAAGGCTGAACAGACTTCTCTCGCCCAACTTTTGACGTTGATGTCCGAGTCGACCTCAACGAAATCCGCTCGCCGATGCAGGAGGTTCAGGGCCTTCTTAATCTCACCAGCAGGAAGCCCGTGCACTTTTGCGATCTCGCGGAGCGCCGCCCGTGCGGCCAGCGTGTTCTGGTTGGCCACCATAGCAGCCTGTTGATGCCCGTAGTGCTTGAAGACCCATTCGAGAATGGCCGGACGTTCATCCCAGGGAAAATCAATATCGATGTCCGGGGGATCGTGCCGGCCAGGATTGAGGAAGCGTTCAAACATCAGATGATGCTTGATTGGATCGACATGCGTGATGCCGAGACTATAAGACACGATTGAGGCCGCCGCAGAGCCACGCCCACAGGTTCGTGGCGCTTGCCGCACGATTTCATCGACGACGAGAAAGTAGTCGGCATACCCTTTGTCACGGATGACCGTGAGTTCCTTCTCGATACGCTCAGTCACGGCAGCAGGCAACGTGCCATAACGCCACCGAGCTCCTTCATAGGTCTTGCGGTGCAATGTCTCGAAGGCATCGCGAGAAGACAATTGCCGAAACGAAGGAAAGATCGTCTGCTTGAAGTCCCAAGCCGTATGGCAGGATTCAGCAATCCTTTGTGTGTTGAGCAAGGCTTCCGGAACGTGAGGTAACGCGCGTGCTATCTGAGTTTCCGGTATGAGCCACTGTGAGGGGGCACAGCACTGGTCCGCTTTCAAACGGGACAGCGTGGTGTTTTCGGCGATGGCCCGTAAGAGCCGATGTGCCTGATAGTCGGACGGCATCAGGAAATGTGCTCGCGTGGTGGCGACCGGCGAAAGCTGGTGAGCCCGGCTAAATGCTATCACATCAGACACTCCGGGGCCTGGCGTGAGTTCGACATAGAGGTCGTCATTCGACTCCTTCTGCCATTCGCTCAGGGCGCGTTGAGTATCAGATAGAATGACAAGCCCCGCGCGATGTTGCGCCACGGTCTTGATGAAGTCGAACGACTCGTCACAATGCCGAGCGGAAAGAATTCGGCAGAGATTGGCATAGCCGGATGGTGTTTTCGCTAGCAGGACGGCCCGGTGTAAACCATGGACCAGCTCAGTGCCCAAAATCGGTTTCAATCCCGTCTCACGAGTGACCTCAAGAAAGTGAATGACCCCATAGAGTCCGTTCGTATCGGTCAGGGCGAGATACTGTGCTCCTTGTTTTCGTGCGGCCTGACAAAGCGCCTCCAACGTCGGAATGCCCGACATGGGCGAGTAGGATGAATGCGTATGCAGATGAACGAACGACATTTAGGACCTTCCATAGCGAATCGCGTGTTCACCAAATCGTGCCTTGAGGGTGTCAAGGGCGACCGCAAGCTTCTGGGCTCTCTCCCGTTTCCGGTGATCCGATGTCCGTTCCTCAAACAGCAATCCTTGCTCAGCGTAGCCTGTCAGGCCGGACATGCTGAGAGTGAACGCCCTTAGCCGGATGCGCCGACGCATACATTTGTGAAAGAGTGACACCACGATCGGGGAGAGGTCACATTCCCAACACGTCTCTGGCTGAATCCACTCGTGCTTGGTGACTTCAATTTGGTCGCTGTACCGAATGCTGAGTGTCAGGCGTCCACAGACACGGCGCTGATTGCGCAAGATACGGCAGAGTCGCTGCAAGGCGCCGAGGGTTCGCCCGATCAGCACCGGGTCATCGATCTCATCCGGCTCGAAGAGGACCGTCTCTTCCAATGTCGGCTGAACCGTCGGCGGAAGTACCGGTACAGAGTCGATGCCCCGCGCCCACCGGGAGAGTGATCCGGCATAATCCCCGAAGGCCACTTCCAGGGCATCGAGCGGACTTCCTGCCACGTCTCCCAGCGCGCAGAGGTTGAGATCGTCAAGGAGGTGAACCACCTTGCACATGCAGGGCCGTTGCAGGCCCGGCAGTGTGCCGACCGGGAGCGGCGACATGAAGACTTCTTCCGATCCCGGCCTGACATCGTAGAGTTCCGAGGGGGCAATTAATGTCGCGGCGGTCTGCGCGATCAATTTGTTACTTCCGACTCCTGCCACGCCGTCAAGGCGATACTGGTCAAGTACTTCCTGTTGCACCTTGGCTGCGACATCATAAGCGGGTCCAAAGAGTTTCCCGGTTCCGGTCACGTCCATGAGAAAGGAGCCTGGCTGGGATAATTCCCACACGGGGGCATACCGAGCAACGACCCGCAGAAGTGATTCGTCCACCGTGCGTACCAGAGTGGGGTTCGGAGCCAGCACATGGAGCGATGGACAGACGCGCCGAGCCAGGTCCACGGACATACCGACCGCAAGACCAGCCTGTGCAGCATCAGAAGAAATTTCGCGAATAAGGGCACGAGCCGTGTTTAGGGGAGCGATGGCAACGGGCCGGGTTCTGAGGCGGGGGTCATGGAGTTGCGCAAGGGCGACTTCAACGGCAGAAATCGCAAAACAGACAATCTGGCGGTCCATGAGACTGACTCACTCTCGTCTCACTTCCTGAGGTGACGGATGACCCCGACGACGATCCCTTCAATTTGGAACGCGTCGGTGGGCTGGACGACAATGGGCTGCATGGTCTCATTGGCCGGATGGAGTTCGACGGTTCCGGCTTTTCGCTGGTAGGTTTTGATTGTCGCCTCGCCATTCACCAGAGCGATGACCGTCTGCCCATTGCGGGCAGTGGCTTGTTTCTGCACCACGACCACATCGTCGGGAAAGATGCCGTCGTCCCGCATGGACGTGCCTTTCACCCGAAGCGCAAAGGTCTCGCCGCGACCGACCATACTTTTAGGGACCTCGACCCGTTCCATCTGAGGAATCGGTTCAAGGGGCGCCCCCGCCGCAACGACCCCGGCGAGCGGGATCTGGGAAGAGCTGAGCTGCATCAGGGCTAGTTCAACGGTGGTGGGGATCGGCACGATCTTCTGCTCGTACCGATTGATGGTCTGCCGTGTCAGCTGGAGCTGGTGGGCGAGGGCGTCTTGAGTGAACCCGAGGGTCGTCCGCACCTGTTTAAGCTCATGAGGCTGCATGTAACAAAATGTTACATGGCTAATGGGAAGCTGTCAACTAGCAGCCTGCGTCCATATCAGCGTTTCCCGGTTGTTTGTCGGTGTCGGAATGATGAGACATGGACTTCGCTCCCAAATGTATCACCGAAGTGTGCGTTCTCCTCCTAAATGATGTGGGTGTTTGAGGGGGTAAGCAGGAAAAGTCTTAGATTGGAGCTTGTCCTCCCGCAGGGAAGAGAAGCGTCAGGTAGACTTAAGACCGGAGGCGAGCTCATGCCGGTTCATCCCTGGATGACTCGGGGGTTTCTTATCGTCAGTCTACTCTTCTCTCCAACCATGGCTGATGCCCGTGAACCGGAACACGTGTCCATTCAGACATTGCTTTCGCCCCAAGCATCATCCTATCAACGACATATGGTGACCATGCACGGTGTCGCGAACAACATCGAGATTATCCCGGCAGCCCCACCGAGACCCAGCAAACAACCATGCCTACTGGTGTATGGCCGAGCGACGTTCACCCTGGACGATGAGACAGGATCATTACCGGTGGAGGTCTTGGGATCGTGTAGTCCCAATGCACTAGATGTGTTGCCGAAGGAAGGAGAAACAGTACGCCTCACCGGAACCGTGCATGTCCTAAAGAGTGACCACCCGCGTCACGTGATCGTTCAAGCTGCAACGATTCAGATTCTGGATACGCCATAGACATTACCCTTTCTACTTAGAACATAGTCCTCACCATTTCCACAGCTTAGACGCGGTAGGGGGTCCTAGCGCCTTCGGGGAAGCGCGATGCTTGGTCACACGGCGTAGACTCCGGCCATGCGTCGGTCTCCCAGCATCAAGCACTTCTCCTTGAGGGTTATGGTCAGCCTGCTTGTCGTTGCAGTCCTGGCAATGGGCTCCAGTGCTGGAGCCTCAGAGCAGATTACGATCGAGACGCTCCTTTCATGGAATGCGACGAGCTTCCAGCGACATCTCGTGACAGTTGAAGGGGTCGTCAGCGCGATGATTGCCCTTCCACCCACCGCAAACACTCGGTGTCGAGTGTTGTATGGTCGAGCTGCCTTCATGATTGACGATGAAACGGGCATCCTACCCGTTGAGATCTTAGGGAATTGCAATCCGAACGCATATGACGAGTTACCGCAGGACGGTGATCGGGTGCGAGTGACTGGCATTGTGGAGGTGATGAGTACGAACCCGCCACGTCAAGTCCGAATCCAGGCCATGAACATTCACATCCTCAGTCCCGCCTATTAATGCCAACGGACCGATTACCCACCTAGCGATATTCGATGTGGCTTGATGAATCTTGGGGTGGAGTAGGGTTCGATCTCTGAGCTTCAGCCAGCTGATCCGAACTCCGCTCATCCAGCGCTGAGAACTATCAAACGCACAATTGATCACAGATGCGCGCAAGGCTTGGGGCGGAACAGAAGCAAGGTCCGAGCCGTGCAGCTTCACCCCGTCGTCCCCATCTTTTGGGGATAACCTTGTGAACAAGTCGAGCGGTGTGCACGAGTCAGCGCTAATCATGGCTTGTTCTACACATTGCCTACTTTTTAGGCATCTGCACCCGATTCACGTTCTCAGTTCCGATTAATCTTTGATGTTCTCGGAAGGACGCCTGTCGTCATCTCTCGTGTCGAGAGTGGAAAGGAAGGAGGGAACTGGGAAAGCGTGCCTCGGTGGGGCTCAGTGGTTCGAAAAAAAAGAGCCTGGTGCTTCAGCGCATCTAGCAATACGTATCCTCACGTATTATCCTGGTGAGGTGGGCTGTATGCCCGATGAGGACCTTATTACTTATCATACCGTAGTATCTGCAACGGAAGGGGTCATACGGACCTATGGCGCTTTCGGGCCAAGAGGATTATAACGCCGGGAACAACGACGCGATGACCAGTCCAAACAGTGACAGCGAGGACCAAGTGCCATGTTGAGCGTGGGATCCGAGCGGAGTCGGCGGATCACGGAGCGGGTCAGAGAGAAGCAGACCATCTTGTGTGCCGGACACGCCTTTCTGAGCCATCTCGCAAAGATGACCCCAGTGATACGAACGACCGTTTGGGTGCTGGGTCCCAAGCGGTATCACGTGAGCCTCCGTCTGAAAACCCATCCGCATGACTGGTATGTCGCGACCGCCAGAGCGACGGACCGTCCGAGAACCTTCGTCCGACTCGATGTGGCCACACAGTATGCGCATCGGCTGTCCAAGGCGCCCACCGTCGTGGTCGAGTTCAACGGCCTTCTCCGCAAGTAGCCCCATCCATTGCGTCCGTTCCCTCACCGCCACCCACACCTTGCGAGTTCCTGACCCGTCGCGAGTTCCCGTTCTGGCATAGAACGGGAGAAGTATTTTCCGTTCGACAAACTTACATATTTGTACATCGCGCGGTGATGCGCAAAATTCAATGGCTTGCGACGCGACACGGGAGGATCCCTTACTACATTTATGAGTTGACAGCAGGAAGGTGACTCGGTACAAGGCAAAACCACCAGCCGTGCAAGTAGATTCGAGCGCGTTCATGGCAATCGATGAGGAGCGTCGGTGAAGACACCCGTGTGCGGTGACAGGAAGGATGACACACGATGTTAGATCTCGCCGCAGAGGTTCAACGGTGCGCGGTCGAAGTGCATGAGCGGACCATGATGAAGATCGTGGCCGTGGAATCCGCCGGAAACCCGTACGCCATTGGCGTCGTGGGTGGCCACCTGGAACGGCAGCCTCGGTCGAAGCGCGAGGCAGTGGTCACCGTGCAGCAGCTGGAACGAGATGGATGGAACTATTCCGTGGGTCTCGCGCAGGTCAATAAACACAACTTTCGTCGCTTCGGATTGACCGCGCAGTCGGCGTTTGAGCCCTGCACAAACCTGAAAGCCGGAGCGGCCATTCTGAAAGCCTGTTATGAGGCGACGAAATCCGGACGCATGACCAAAGCCGAGCAGCAGCGCGCCATCCGGGACGCCCTGAGTTGCTACTACTCGGGGAGTTATATAACCGGCTATCGTCTGGGGTATGTGCAGAAGGTGGTGTCCGCTGTGCCGATCCTACCGGTAGACAGAAAGGAGGGTGGAAGAGGCAATCGTGGCGAGTTCATACGGTAAAGACAAACTATAGGTATTGTCAGACAGAGGGTAGTGTTCGTATCTCTCAAGAAGGAGACTGTCATGCTCAACCATCGAGAAGGTTCGGAAAAGTCCGGAGGACGACCACAACGAGCCGAAGAAACCCTGCGCGGCGTGGTCACCGTCGCGTCTCTCCTAGTCACCATCGGGGTGCTGCTGGTGGCGAGCCCGGCCTATGCGCAGATCAGCAAGCTCAATTCCGTGGCATCGTCCATCCAAACGGCGTTAGTCAGTGTCGGTGTGAGCCTGTTCACCATCGCGCTGCTGTGGGTTGGCTACAAGATGGCCTTCGATGGCGCGCGATGGGCGGATGTGGCCAACATCGTGTACGGGGCGATCTTGGCGGGTGGGGCGGCGGGCATCGCCTCGTTTCTGATGTCCGCGTAAGGCAGCGCGATGGACGGCTATCGTGATCCCATCTTCAAAGGCTGTACCCGCCCGGCGATGCTAGCCGGTGTGCCGCTCGTGCCCATGGTGCTGGTCATGATCGCGGCGTTCCTGGCCGGGATGTGGAGCTTCTATTTCATCAGTGGCTATCTCGTGGTCGTCATCGCCCTCAGCACGACCGCCATGATCGTCAGCATGCGAGCCATGACGAAGCGCGACGATCAACGACTGCGCCAAGTGCTGCTGCAAGCGCGGATGCGACTCCGGCACCGCACGAGTCGGTCGCTGTGGGGCGCCATCTCCTATGGTCCCTTGCACTACAAGGTGAGACGGGGATGAGCCAGCAGACCAGCGCGAGGATGCGGTGATTCAGCTGCCGTCGTTCGTCACGAAAGCCGCCACCGGCCATGTCGCGGGCAGCTCCTCCATCCCCTACGGCACCATCCTCACCGACCATGTCGTGAAGCTGTCCGGTGGCGCAGGGCTATTGGGCACCTGGCGGCTCGATGGGATTCCGTTTGAAACGGTGGATGAAGGCGACATCCTCGCACGAAAGGAAGCGCTGCACAATTTTCTTCGCGCCCTGGGCGGCGGGTCGTTTGCGGTCTGGACCCATAAGATTCGCCGAGTGGTGCATGAACGGCTCCAGGGCGTGGCCGCCAATCCGTTCTGTCGCGAATTATCGGAGCGGTACTATGCCAGCTTCGAGACGCATCGGCAGATGGCGACCGAGTTATATCTCTCCATTCTCTACCGGCCTCCTCAACAGAAAGGCGTGAATCTCTTTGGCCGCGTCGGCACGAAGCAGCTCGCGGAGTTGCAACGGCAGGAGCAGGAAGGGCTCGCGGCCTTTGAGGATGTTGCGGAGCAATTGGAAGCGAGCCTCCGTCGGTATGAGCCGGAACGGTTGGGCACCGTCGAGCGCCATGGTGTCGTGTACTCGCAGCATCTGAGTTTCCTCGCCTATCTGGTCAATGGCGTCTGGGAATCCATTCCGTTACGCCGCTGCCCCTTGAACACCTATCTCCTGTCGTCTCGTCTTCATTTCTCGGATCGAACCGGCATGGTGGAGATCTGGCATCCGAACGGCACCAGAAAATTTGCCGGTCTGCTCGATATTCAGGAGTACCCAGGCTTCTCGGAACCCGGCATGACGAACGGCATGCTCTACGGCGACAGTGAATATATCGAGACGCAGTCGTTCTCCTTTTTGGGAAAGCGCGATGGGTTGAAGTATCTGGAGCGGCAGCGCAATCACTTGATCGCCGGTGAGGATGCGGCGGCCCGCGAGATCGAACAATTCAGTCAGGCGGCGGAGGATCTGCAATCGGGTCTGATCGACTTGGGCGAGTACCACTATTCGATCGCGCTCTTTGGCTCGTCGCTGGAGGCGGTCACGAAGGCCCGCGCCCTGGCGCGGGCGACCTTTCAGGACGGACCGGGCTTCAAGATGGCCGTGGTGGATGTCATTCCGGAATGCGCCTGGTTTGCCCAACTGCCCGGGAATTGGTGGGTGCGGCCGCGGGAAGCCACCCTCACGACACGCAACTTCGTCTGTCTTAGTCCGTTTCACAATTTCGCGCGCGGCAAGCCCAAGGGCAATCCTTGGGGCGAGGCCTTGGCACTCTTTCAGACGCCCAGCGGCCAACCCTACTACTTCAACTTCCATTCGTCCCCGACGGACCTCGATTCGCGGGACGAAAAGTATCCGGGCAATACCTTCATCTGTGGCGCCACCGGATCCGGCAAGACCGCGTTGGAACTGTTTCTCCTGGCACAGGCCATGAAGTATGCGAAGTGTCGCGCCATCATGTTCGATAAGGACCGCGGCGCGGAAATCGGCATCCGGGCGATGGGAGGCAAGTACATCGCGCTCCGACGTGGCGAACCGACCGGGTTCAATCCTTTCCAGGCGGCGATCACCGAAGGCAATATCCAATTTTGTGAACGGCTCGTGGCTCAGCTGGTGAAACATCCGGGCGACCCGGAGCCGCGCCTTTCCGCCAAAGAATGGACCGATCTGAGCCATGCGGTGCGGACGGTGATGAGTCCGACGGTGCGCCCTGATGTCCGGGGGCTCACGACGGTCTCCCAGAATCTGCCGGCGACGGGGGAAAACAGTCTGAAGGCGCGCGTGATGAAATGGACGTGGGGTCAGCCGTTGGGCTGGGTGTTCGACAATCCATTCGACACGCACGAGTTCAGGCACCATGTCCTCTTTGGCTATGACTACACGGAATTTCTCGACGATGCCGACCTCCGCACCCCCATCATCGCCTACCTCCTGCATCTGACCGAACAATTGATTACCGGCGATCCCTTCATCTTCTTCATGGAGGAATTCTGGAAACCGCTGCGTGATCCCATGTTCACCGAGTTTTCGCTGAACAAGCTCAAAACGATCCGGAAGCAATCGGGCCTCGGTGTGTTTGTCACCCAATCTCCCTCCGATGTCGTGGGCCATGAGATCTCCAAGACGATTGTGGAACAGTGCGTGACGCAGATCTATCTCCCGAACCCGCGCGCCGATCACGATGATTATGTTCAGGGCTTCAAGGTCACTGAGTCGGAGTTTCGGATCATTCGGAATCTGGGCGAAGCGAGCCGGAAGTTTCTCGTCAAACAGGGGCATCAATCCGCGATTGTGTCGTTTGACCTGGGCGGCATGAGCGACCTGCTGAATGTTATTTCAGGCACCACCGAAAACGTCGCGTTGTTAGACCGCATTCGAGAGGACGTAGGCGATGATCCGGCGGCCTGGCTGCCGATTTTCCACGCGCATATCGCGGAACGCAAAGGGTTGATCGGCACCGTTCAGGGGGAGGTGACCCGGTGAAGTCCATTCGATCTATGGTGTCCGTACAGAGAAGCCTGTTTGTCATCCTCATGGGACTGAGTCTGCCTGGTTGCACGAAGGAAGCATTGGATCCCGTTCAGGATGTGCAGTGGTACAAAACGCACGAAGCCGAACGGAAAAGCATGTTGGCGAAATGTCACAACAATCCTGGCCAGCTGGCTCTCACGCCGAATTGTGTCAATGCGGAGCAAGCGTGGAAAGAAGTCACGGCGACTTCCACCCGATCCTCATTCGACACCATGAAGCCTATGACCGCAGAAGAGTTCAAAAAGTGACGTGATTATCAGGGGCATTAGTGTATGGGTGTAGCCACTTGGTTGGAAAATTCCGTCAATGCGGCGATGGCCACGTACGTCGTCACGTATAGCGACGCCGTCATTGCGGTGTTTACACCGGTTGTCCTGACCGTGTTGGGCATCTATGTTTTTTGGACTGGTTATCAAGTCATGAGTGGGCTCGTCGAGGATTCCTTGGGAGCCGTGTTCCGACGCTGGTTGCGGTACGCCATCATTTCGGGAATCGCGTTGAACGGCCCGGTCTACCGGTCCATCGTCCAAGATGGCTTGGAAGGCATTCAAGGAGCCTTCGGAACTGCCCTGGGAGCAGGACCGACGGTCGGTAGCGCTGTTGATGGCATGCTGGATCCATTTATTGCCATGGCCAATACCTTATGGAGTACCGCCATGACGGGCCTCTTGTGGCCGGCATTTAATCTCTTATTCGCCGGATTCTTCTATTCGGTTGCCGGATCGCTCATGGCAATCGTGTCCCTCTGTTTGGCGCTCATCGCGAAGATCATTCTCTCTGTGCTTTTCGCAATCGGCCCAGTCTTTCTGTTCTGTGCCTTATTCCCGACGACTCAGCGATATGCGGAAAATTGGCTCATGACAGCATTTGGAGCCGTATTCACCAATGTGATGCTCGTAGCGAGCATTACAGTCCTCACGTCTATTACACGTGTGGCCTGTCAGCATGCCTTAACGAATTATGGAGGGCCAAATCCAGTCTCCGACTCTATTGGTGTCCTCTTAGTGTCCGCCAGTTGTGCCTACATCTTGATGCACGCTCAGTCGGTGGCCTCCGGACTGGCTGGCGGTCTTGCCATCGGCAATCTTGGGAACGAGGTCGGACGACCGATGGCCGGAGGCATGGGCAAGGCCTTGTGGGGAAGCACGGTCCTCGGCGCTGACATGGCTCGAAGCCTCGCGGCTAGCTGGTCGCGCTTCTTTCCGACCGCCAATCACATGTCGCAAGGCGCAAAGCATGCGATGACCGCGCTCCCCGCTCCGGGATCTACGCCACCACCGATGTACCAACGCGGACTCATCGAACGACTGCGAAACGGCTGACAAAGGAGGAGGCCATGGGGAAATGGAAACACAGCGTGCTGGCGACAATCCTGGCTGCGACCATCGTGCTCGGAGGGAGTCTGCCAGCTCGTGCCTCGGGCATCCCCGTGGTGGATGTGGCGAACCTGGCGCAATCCGTCTTACAGGTCCTGGCGTGGATGCAGCAGATTCAGGACATGAGCTGGCAGTTACAGCGTCAGCAGCAACAACTGAAAGCCATCACCGGCTCTCGCAATATGGGGAGCTTGCTCCAGAACCTCGGACTGATGGGCATTGTGCCGTACGACGCCAGCCTGGTGTACGAAGCGATCCGGATGGGTGGCATCAATGGGTTGTCCCAGGCCGCACGAGTCTTACGGAACAATCGCATGCTGTACAACTGCGCGAACAAGACCGGCGAGGCTCTGAGAATTTGTCACAACATTCTCAATCAATCGCCGCAGAACCTCGCCAACATCGATGGCGCCTATCAGGTGTTGCTGCGGCGCTCCCAGCAGATCCGCGACCTCACCACTGCGATCAACAGTTCTGATGATGAGAAGGCCAGTCTGGATCTCATTGCGCGGATCGGCACAGAACAAGCAGCCGTGGCCAATCAGACCAATCAATTGCTGACGCTCAAGATGATGGCCGAGGAAAACAAGGAGGCGGCGAGACAAGAGCACATGGAGTACATCCTAAATATGACCTCACCCGAACGGCCCAGTTCGTTCGCTACGATGCCGCCATGGACGCCCTAGGACGAAGCGACCACCGCATGATCCCTGAGGCAGCCGATCACACCGTCGTGCGCGCGGGTGACCAAGCCCAGTATTTTGCCGATGGAGTGAGCTGGGAACGAAGCGAGAGTATCCGGGCCGCGCAATCGGAGCGGCGGGCCTGGTGGGTCGCGGGGGGAGCCTGCCTCGTCGCTCTTTGTGCCGTGGTGGGACTTTCGGCGCTAGCACCCCTTAAGCAGACGGTGCCGTACGTCTACGCCGTGGACAAAGCCACCGGGAATGTCGAGTTGATGAGCATCGGCGACGAGCGCCTGGTGCAGGACTATCGCACCATTCTGGATAAACATTGGGCGCACAAGTATGTCATCGCGCGGGAGTCCTATTATTGGAAACTCCTGCAGCTCGATTACGACACGGTCTTGATGATGAGCAACGATGTGGTGGGCCGCGAGTATGCCAAGCTCTATGACGGCCCGAATGCCCGAGACCGGAAGCTCGGGTCGACCATCGACATGCGGGTGAAAGTGCTGAGCATTACCCTTGCCCACGACGAACACGGCTCCAAGGCTACGGTGCGGTTTGAAAAATCGTCCAAGCGGCTCGAGGCCGAAATGCCGGACCCGCCGCAATTCTACGTCGCGACCTTGAGCTACGAGTATCAGCCTTCCATGAAAGGCAAGGAACAAGAGCTTCTGCTGAATCCTCTGGGCTACAAAGTGACGGCCTGGCGGGTCGATCAAGAACTTTCCACAGCCACTGCGACACCGACCACCGGCTCACCAGAGGGAACCCCATGACGCACGAGCAGCCGATGACTGTGTGGGTCGTGCTGTTCCTGGTCGCGGTGCTGGCCTCGGCATCCGGCTGGGCAGCAGAGATTCCCCTCCCAGGCGCCTTCGATGAACGGGTGCGCTACATCAATTACAACCCCGATCAAGTCGTCACGCTGCATGTCCGGCGCGGGGCCGTGACGCGGGTGGTGTTGGGCGAAGATGAAAAGATCGTGGTCGCCGCGGCCGGATTCATCGGCGACTGCACCAAAGCCGAAGGGGAGTGGTGTATCCGGGCGGAGGTCGGCACGAATCAAGTGTGGATCAAACCCAAGGATCGGGCGACCCATAATAATGTGGAGATTCGGACGGACAAACGAGACTACAGTTTTGAGCTCAAAGTACTGCCGGACAATCGGCTCGGACGCTGGCGAAAGCCCCCGGCAGGCAAGGGATTGGAACGAGAACCGATGTACCGCGTCATCTTCCGCCATGCCCGCATGGATCAGGTCAATGTGGACACCATCGTGGGATTGGCGACCCGCACGGATCGGCGCACGTTGGACACGATCGAACAGGAGATGATCCAAGAGCGACTGGCCGAGGCCCTGCCGGAACTCCGCAATGTGCGTTATTCCATGGAAGTGCTCTCCGGCGGGGAAGAGATTGCCCCGTCCCTCGTGTTCGACGACGGCCGGTTCACCTATTTCCGGTTCCCACCGAATCATGAAATACCCTCGATCTTTTATATTTCGCCACGCGGCGAGGAAACCCGCATCAATTTTCATATGCAGGATGATCTTGCGGTCTTGCAACGGACCGGTCGCCGCTTCGTGTTGCGCCTCGGCGCGGCGGTCGTGGGCATCTGGAATGAGGCCTTCGATGAAACCGGCGTGGCGTCGAAAGATGGCGTGACCGTCTCCGGTCTACGGCGGGTCGTGCGATAGGACGATGGCGGCACCAAATCAATCAACGAGTCAGCCTGACGGATCGAGCGACCGGTCCCAGCAAGCCGCGGCCCCAGCGATGGACATCGTGTCGGTGAACGAAACCGGTCCCGGCAGCAACCAGGTGGTCAAAGTCGTGGTGGCGGTGGTGGTCGCCTGTGTGCTCATCATTGGGTCGATGATGGGTGTGAAACAGTGGCAGGCACACAAGCAAGCGGCACAGGCCAAAGACGAGCAGAGCGACAAGACGGTGAACAAGCCCGCGCAAGTCGCGCAACGGCGGACGTTCGACACCGATGCCCTGGCCCTTCACGCGGACGTGGACATGAAGGGATCGCGTGGTCGTGGGCGCCCGGTGGTCCCGGAACTCGAACCGCTGCCTGGAGAGGACGCGAGACCGATTCCCCTGTCGGGAGTGCCGGCAGCCTCATCGAATGGTTCGGCGAATGGGACAGCACCGATGAGCCGCTTCGGTGGCGATCTCATCTTGACCTCGGCGGCGAGCCCCACCGGACCCAAGACTCAGCATGATGAACTGACTCCACAGAACGAAGCGCTCGCGATGCTCCGCCAGCTCGTGAACCATCGCATGAATGACGGACCGATGGGACCTCCTGCTATCGGTGCGGGTGAGGGATCTCCAGCGAGCGGTCCTCCTGATAGCCATACGACCGGATCGGCTGATTCGAGTGTGCCTGGATCGAGCGGGAACGTTGGGTCAGACAACGGAACATCCTATGGAGTGCGGCCAGGTGCGATGGGGAACACGTTCGCGCGTACGGCCACGGCCAGTAACGTGCAAGGAGAATCGTTGGGCAGTCAGCTCACGCCTTCGGCTACACCGAAAGCGCAGGCCACGATGTTGGGCGATCGGAGTTTGATCTTGCCGAAGGGCCGCACTATCGATTGTTCGCTCGCCGTGCGGGTGATCAGTGGTATCCCGGGACTCGCGACCTGCACGCTCAACAGCGATGTCTACAGCGACAATGGGCGGGTCGTGCTCTTGGAGCGCGGGTCCGAAGCGGTCGGCGAATATGCGGCGACCATGGCGCAGGGGCAACAACGTCTCTTCGTCCTGTGGAATCGCGTGAAAACACCCACCGGCGTGGTGGTGGAGGTGAATGCTCCGACCGCGGATGAGCTTGGGGCGGCCGGCTTGCCGGGGTACATCGATCGCCACTGGTTCGAGCGGCTGGGCGCCGCCTTCATGCTCTCCATCGTACAGGATGCGATCGGGTTCGCCACGGCGACCCAAGCTGGTGGAAGCGGGGCGCAGCAACTCGGGATTTACCAGAATTCCGCCGCGACCGGCAATCGCATGGCCGAACGCATCCTCGAATCCACGATCAACATCAAACCGACGCTCTATAAGAATCAAGGGGATCGGGCGATGATCTTCGTGGCGCGGGATCTGGATTTCAGTGGAGTCTATGCCCTCCATGCTGATTAACGAAGTGGTGCAGCGCGATACGATGGTGCGGGAGCTGTTGCGTCCGCTGCTCCACTATCTGTCCGAACCGGGCACCACCGAGATCGTCATCAACCGCCCGACGGAGGTCTTCTGCGAAGTGGGCGCAGTCTGGACCAAGCACGACGAACCGAGCCTCACGTGGAGTCGCCTCCACGCGCTGGCCCGCGCAGTCGCCACCTATACGGACCAAGATATCGGCCCGGAGAAGCCCATCCTCTCCGCCACGCTGCCGGATGGCGAACGTGTGCAGATCCTGGTCCCGCCCGTCTGTGAGATCGGCAGGATTTCCTTCTCGATTCGGAGACCCAGCGACACGATTCGCACCTTCGAGCAGTACGAACGGGAGGGTGCCTTCACGCGCTTCTGTTGGGCGCGGCCGGAAGATCTCGAGAGCCGTGGCAGGGATCTGGATCACAAGGACCAAGAGTTAGTGGGACTGTTAGTGCAGAAGCAGCTGGCCCAATTCATCCGACGGGCCGTCGCCCTCAAGAAGAATCTCGCCGTGGTCGGCGATACCGGCTCGGGCAAGACCACGCTGATGAAGACGATCTGCCAGTGTATCCCTACGCGTGAACGCCTCGTCACGATCGAGGATGTCCGCGAACTCGTGCTCCCGAACCATCCCAATCGCGTACATCTGCTGTATTCGAAGGGTGGGCAAGGCGTGGGTTTTGTCACGCCGTCCGCCCTGATCGCTGCAACTATGCGGATGAAACCGGATCGGGTGCTGCTGGCGGAGTTACGCGGGAGTGAAGCGTTTGATTTTCTCAAGCTGCTCACGACCGGGCACAGCGGGTCGATTACCTCCTATCACGCCGAGTCCTGCGCCTTGGCGGCGGAACGCTACGTGTTCATGTGCAAAGAGCATGACCAGGCGGCGATGTACGACTCGCCGACCTTGAAACGGCTCGTCGCCCTCACGATCGACGTCATCATCCATGTCGTCGCGGCGATCGTGCCGGGTATCGACGGCCTACCGCCTCGGAAGGAATGGTTCGTGTCGGAAGTCCACTACGATCCGATTGCGAAACTCGTGGCGCGGTTTGGCAAAGCCACACTGGTGCGTGCGTGAGGAGGGAATGAGCAAGAAAAGGCCGGTGCTCGCGGTTCTACTGCTCTACATCCCCCTCGGATTGCTCGTCGCCGACTATCTCGCGGGTGCGCTGTTTTATGTGGCGAATAAGACGATGCCGGTGAATCTCTCCCTCTGGACCTGGCTGGATGCCTGGGACGCGTACCGGAACGACCCGGTGCAACGGCGGCGCTTACAGTTTGGAGCCGTGGTCGGGTTGGGCCTAATGATTATCGGCCCGGGACTTCTTCTGCTGGCGCAGCGCACGAGACGCCCGTCATTGCATGGGGATGCGCGGTTTGCGTCGCGGTCCGAGATCCGCGACGCCGGGCTATATGGTACGAACGGGATCGTCGTCGGCAAAGATGGACGGCGGTTCCTGCTCTATCCCGGTCAGGAATTCGTCTTGGTGGCCGCGCCGACCCGCTCCGGCAAAGGCGTAAGCCTCGTCATTCCGAATCTCCTGAACTTCCAGGGTTCGGTAGTCGTGCTCGACGTCAAGATGGAAAACTTCGCCTACACCTCCCGGTTCCGGGCCATGCATGGACAGAAGGTGTTCCTGTTCAATCCCTTTGCCGACGACTTCCGAACGCATCGGTGGAATCCATTGGATGGCGTGAGTCGCTCGCCCCTGACCCGCATCGGGGACATTCAGGCCATTGCGCAGGTGTTGTATCCAACCGAGCACGTCAAGGAGGCCTTTTGGAGTGAATCCGCGCGCAATCTGTTCTTGGGTCTCACCCTCTATCTACTCGAAACCCCGACGTTGCCCTGTACCTTGGGCGAGTTGCTGCGGCAAGCCTCTGGAAACGGCGCCCCGATGAAAGAGTATCTGAGTGGGATCATCGCGCAACGCGCCACCGGCGAGCAGGCCTTGAGCCAAGAATGTCGAGAGGCGTTACAGCGGTTCTACCACAACTCCGAGAATACCTTGGCAAGCATCCTGGCCACTTTCGTGGCACCGCTCACCATATTCAGCAATCCCATCGTGGATGCGGCCACCTCCGCGACCGAGATTCGGGTCGAAGACATCCGGCGCCAGCGGATGTCCATCTATGTCGGCATCCCGCCGAATCGGCTGAGCGAGGCATCTCTTCTCGTCAATTTGTTCTTTTCGCAGTTGATCCAGAAAAACACCCAGGAGCTCCCAGCGCGAAACCCATCGCTCCAACATTCCTGTTTGCTGCTCCTCGATGAGTTCGCGGCCTTAGGCCGGGTTGACATCATAGCGAAAAGCGTCGGGTTCCTGGCTGGCTATAACCTCCGGCTCATGCCGATTGTCCAAAGTCTGTCGCAGCTGCAAGGCGTCTACGGGGACCGTGACGCGCGCACGCTCGTGACCAATCACGGGTGCCAGATCGTGTTTGCGCCGCAAGAACAGGCGGATGCCGAGGAGTATTCAAAAATGCTCGGCACCTATACAGCGAAAGTACGGTCCACAGGCCACAGCCATCCCCGTGGCTTCAGCAGGGGACAGCAGGCCTCGCGGAGCACCCACGAATCCGAACAGGCGCGGCCACTGCTGTTACCGCAAGAGCTCCGCCAGCTGAGCGAGGACCAAGCGATTATTCAGATCCGAGCCTGCAAGCCGATTCTCTGTCGGAAGGCTCGGTTCTATGACGATGAAACCTTTCTGAATCGTCTTCGTGGCGTTAGCCCCTCTCTGGCTGCGAGTGGCACTCGCATCCCGTCGCACGCCGAGCTGGAACAGGCTGCGCTCGTCCTGGGAGAGTTGTCGGTCGAGGTGCCGCGCCTAGATGTGGATCTGCATCGGGCTCGAGTGGAACAACGGAGAAGGCCGCTACAGGCTGGAGAACCGATCGATGTGGCGAAGTTGGCCGTCGATCTGGCGCTAATACCGCCCGTGACGACTGACCAGCCACCGGACCCGGAATACGTGCAGCGGTTCGTGGACGCGTATTTCGATCAATTGGAATGGGTCACCAAAGAACCCGTGCCGAGCGGCTCAGCAGCCGTCGAGTCTGATGAACAGGAGCGGGAAGAAGACGGAGCAGCGCGAACAACCGGTGCGGCGGTGCAGCCGGTGAAGACGCATGTGGACAGGGCGACAACGGTGGATCTATCGGTGCTCGATGTTGAGTGACGGCGAAGAAGGAGCGGCAGGATGAAGCGAGACGGAGGTCGTTGGGCAAGACGAATGGTCGCAGCGCTGTTGTTGCTCGCTGTGATGGAGCTGGACCTGGGCTGTGCGCCGAAGCCGGTGGTGCCCTCCGGGTGGCGACGCGTCACCATCAATTCCGACGAGGCGATCGCGAACTATCATGAGCACGTGACCCGCACGATGGAGGAGCGCCAGGGCCGCACGCTGTGGCAACGGCAGTTGGACCTGCTCAATCAACAGGTGTCGGAGCTGCGCGGGGTCGTGACCTATCTCCAGCTGAAGCAACAGGATTACGATCGGATGCGAACTGGCCACTCTCATGACGCGACGGAACGCATCCCATCCCGCAGGATGCGTCCAAGTCGCTCAACCCCTCAGGACCCGCCGGTCCCTGATGACCTCGCGGCACCTCCGTCTGAGATGAACGGCCGCAACTTGGAATCCCGTCGGGCAAAGCCGGAACGCCGCACGGACGCCTGTGTCGGCGCGACCACCCAGAGCGATGAGGGCTCTGCCCGTCTGTGGAACGACGCCTTTCAGCGACTGAGCGGGATCAGCCAGAGTGGAACGTGTGGGGAGGGAAGCAAGACAGGCACCAAGCTCGTTCGCGTGAAGCCCCTCTCAGGTCCCTTGATCGCGCATGAGGCGCCCGGGCACCGATCCCGTACCGAGACTGAAAAGATTCTCGATGATACGCGACCGCGGATGGTGGCGTGGGTGAACGCACGGGAGAAGTTGGAGGTGCGGAACCATGCGGTGATTTTTCGAGCCAGACCGACCCAGGGCGTGACGGCGTTTACGCCGAGTCGGTCATCTCAGGAATATCTGAAGAAAGCGGCGGCCCAGAGTCCCTTCGTGGAGGTCCGCTCCTATTCAGATGGCTCGGAAGGCGACCAGTCCGTCGAAGACGTGACCCGAATGCGCGCCGAAGTCGTGCGGTCCTACCTCGTCGCCTTGGGCGTGCCCGCGATGAACATCGACCTCAAAGTGTTTCCCGTGGTGGTGCATGACTCCGCGGGGCAAGCCATCCCAGTGAAGAGTCGACGAGTGGAAATTGAATTCATCCTGCGCGACCCCGCGCGAGTCTATCCCGCTTGGGATGCACGACAGGGGTAGGAAAGGAGTGTGGCCATGAACGAAATCACGGCGGGAACAGCGGTGTTTGCCGAACGGGAGTCAACATCGAGCTCCGAGGAGCAGGAGGCGATGCGCCGGCGGAGGCCACAGCGGGCAGCGGAACCGCTCAGGCAACACAACGACGTCGGAGCAGCCCTGCGAAAACGGTTCATCATCGCTGGAACGACCTACTACTACCGCGATCGAGAAGAGACAGTCGCGTTTGAGGATCGCGGCACGCGCCTCACCACCGAGTGGCAGGATCCGAATGTGATCCACGGCATGATGCTGCGGGCGAGTGAAAAGGGATGGTCCGGTCTCTACATAAAGGGCACTGAAGCCTTCAAAGCCGAGGCCTGGTTGCAAGCGAAGATCGCAGGATTCGAGGTCGCGGGCTACCAGCCGCGGGCCTTGGATGAAGCCAAGCTCGCGGACCGTCTCAAAGACGTGCCGCGTCCGTCCACCGATAATCGAGAGGGAAGCCAGACCCACGAGAATGTGATCGAGAAGCAGGCGTCACACCAGCGGCGTGAACGCCCGTTCACGGAGAAGCAACAGGTGGCCCTGAAGACGTTGGAAGCCATTCTGCTGGAGCGGGGTGATAGTCCAGCGATGCGAGACGCGGTGCTGACCGAAGCGAAAGCTCGACTGCGTGGGGATCGGATTATCGTGGGACAAGTGCGAGAACATGGGATCGCGCATTTCGAGCACAACCCCGACAAGGAGAAGAGCTGTTACGTGAAACTTGAGACGGGGCAGGGGGTGAAAGAGGTGTGGGGCACCGACCTGGCGCGGGCGCTGGAAAACAGCGACATCACGACGGGGGATCGGGTGGCGCTCGTGCAGAAACGGAAAGAACCGGTGGTTGTGCAGGTCGCCGTTCGCGATCAGCAGGGACGGGTGACGGAGACCACTCCGCGGACGGTGTCACGGAATGTCTGGGACGTGGTGAACCTCGACCGGTTGGGCGAGCGGGAACGAAACGAGACCATCCGCACCGCGGACAAGGATCCGGTCGTGCCAGTCTATGATCGAGCGGCTGCACGTCAACAGCCAAATCCGGTACTAGTGGCGACGAAGCGTCGGGAACGCGAGCGCAACGATCGGTGAACCAATAGAGTACTTGAAGGTAAAGGAGGAGCATGGTGATGACGAAAACGCGAGCAGGCGGCATCCTGGCCGTCTCAGCACTGTTGCTGCTGAGCGTCGAGACAGTCACTGCACAGATGCAAGAAGACCCACAACTGCAGGCAGAACTGACGGCCAGTCAGACTCAGGTACGGGCGGTGTCTCAGCTCTCCGGCATTGATCCACGAGCGTTAGACGCAGCCATCTCGGGCAAGGGGATCACACAACTCGTATCGCCTCAGGCCGCAGCCGGGGCACCCAAACCATCAAGCCCGTCGTTCTTGACGGGCATGACGCGCACGGCCTGTGAAGCCGTCCTTTGTCTCGGCGCGATCAGGGAGGCACCCGGCGAATGTGCCGAAGCCCTCGCCGAATACCATGCGATGCAGATGTTTGGCATGGGCAATGCCTTGTTGCTGATGTGTCCGACGCAGTAGGCGTCTCAACGAGCGCTGTGACTATTGAATGACGAGTGCTGCTGAGCGTGGCCATCCACTACAGAAGAGAAAGGAACCAGAACGATGACCGTACGTGTCGAGGATTGCGTGACCGAGCGAGAGGTCAAGATAGCCGTGTCGAAACAGACGGTGGGGGATGTTATCGTCACGGAAACAAGCGAGGGGTTTTATGTACAGGTGGAATTTCAGTACATCCGACCGCGGTGGTTCTGGTTGACATCCAAGCGATCCCCTGCCGTCCCACGATGCTTCAAGCACCTGGGACGGTTAAACGACCATCTCCGAACGTTGGCGCCCTCCGCTACCGTGCGCATTCGGCGCGAACGGATGGGTGAGGAGTGCGTGGCCAACTCCGCATGAACGCCCGCACGACTCAAGAACGTTTCCCTCATGCACAGAGCCATGTCCCGAGCTGGGACATGGCTGATGACAAACCGCAAGACTGCTAAGCGAGTACGTCGCGCCGCGCGGTCGGCTCGAAGAATCCTTGCTCGTGCAAATTGGTAAACCAGGTCTGAGCCAAGTCTGCTAGTCCAGTTTGGGATGAGGAAACTCATGGGTGCGGCCTCCAGCACCATGGGACTGGCAGACTTCCATTCCTAGGTAGTCGTTTCTGAATGAGATGGGCTCGGCCGCCTCGCCGTCGGGCATATCATACAGTAGGAATACCATGTCGGGATCACGCATCAGGTCGCCATTCTGCTCGCGATAGTGACAGAGCGACACTAGCCGTGTTCCGTTCTCACTCATCCCGATTTCCTCTACCGATAACGACAGGTAGCCGGACACCGTAATGCGAACGACGGTGGCCCCACCGAGCAGCTGCGTGAGGTACTTCGCAAACTCTTCATACATCTTCATTCTCTTCATCCTTTCGTCAGGTGAAGGAAACCTCCGGCGCGGAGGCCGGAGGTTTCCGATGATTCGTTACTGCTCCGGCTGCTCGCCGATCCAGGTCTTGGCCTGCGTCACGAGGACCACGAGGGCCTCAAGATCGGTGAGTCCGAAGGACGCCGAATCCTTCCACTCGCCGTGGGCGTCCTTGTAGGACCGCGCGAAGGTCGTGTTATAGAACTCGCCCTTCTCGCCGGCGTTTCGCCAGATCGTGGCCTTGATCACGCCGCAGCGAAGCGTGGTGACTGGTTTGTTTGATTGAGTTGCCATGTGTTTGCTCCTTTTGTGTGAGTTGATGTGTTGGCCTCTCACCGGGAGGAGGAGGCCACGCATCAACGGAAAAGGAGCAGGGAAGGACACCGCTATCCGGCGGGCCGGAGGGCGAGAGGCGGAGGAATGACCGTGGAAAGAAGCCGGTCGAGAGAGCGGCGCACGGGCGTGATCGACGCAGCCCGCCGGTGGAAAGCCGGGGCGGGGGCCGGACACACACTGGCAACGAACATCAAATCGGCACGCGTGGGGCGGGAGAAGATCGGCTATCGAGCATGTGTAAAACGCCAGGCACCGAAGGCATCCGTAAATGACGCTGTAGAAGGCATGTTCCTATGACGGCAGATATTAAAGATCGCGGCGCTTCGGCGTTAGCTGTGACGGGATGGAGATAGCAGGAGGACGGTCTATATGCTGGTACAAATGATAACCTAGCCTGATAATCTGTTGACTAGTGGTGCGCTACACACTACAGTGTAGAAATGATGCTATTCTGGCACGGCTTCATCAGGCGGAAGCGATTGACATGAACATCCATTCTTATCGACTGCATTCGCTCAGAGGCGATCGGAAAGGGGAGTGGAGCGTGACGGTAAGAGCCAATTGGCGAATCACCTTCCGATTTGAGGAAGGGTATGCGTTGGACGTGGATTTAGTGGACTACCATTGAAAAGGAGGAGGATATGAAGGCTTTAAAAATGAAAAATCCGCCGCATCCTGGCTTTCTGGTGCGAGTGGACTGTCTGGAGCCGCATGGGTTGACGGTGACAGAGGGGGCGAAGGTTTTGGGTGTATCGCGGTCAGCCTTAAGCCATCTGGTGAATGAGAACGCCGATCTGTCATGGGACATGGCCATTCGACTGGCGAAGGCCTTTGGCAGCACGGCGGAAGGTTGGATGCGATTGCAGTTTCAGCATGATGCAGCTCAGGTCCAAGAGCGAGCCAAGAAAATCAAGGTGAGAACCTTCGTTGGGGATGGAATATGCGCGTAAGCAACGATTCTAAAAGCGTATTCATGAGCGCTAAGAATGAGGCGTTTGCACGTGTCTTTATCGATGCCCAGCTGAAAGAGCAGGGCTGGGACGTAAAGGAAATCAATAACTTAGATTTTGTTAGGATAGCCGTTCATTTATTTTCTCTAAAGAAGCAGTTGACATGTACGGCAATTAGCCGTACGCTTAGATGCGGGAGGGCGAGAAATGACAACAGCATATGATGCAGTGGAGTCTTCTTCTGGTAGGACAGCCAGATTGGAAGCACGCATAACAGAACAACAGAAAGCCATTTTTCTAAGAGCGGCCAAATTAACCGGGCGTTCTTTGACGGATTTCGTAGTTGCCTCTGCTCAAGAAAACGCAGCGCGAACATTACGCGATCATGATGCAATGGTCCTGAGCGACCGTGACCGTAAAGTATTCGTGGCGGCGCTGTTAAGTTCGCCTGAGCCGACTACGCGCTTAAGAAAAGCGGCGCAGCGCTATAAAGAACGTCAGCAGCGCGGCGTCAATGCCCGCTGAAAATAACTTATCCCTGTGGATCGTTGAGCCAATAGGAAAACATCACAACCGTGCTGATTTTTCGTGTGGCCATGAAACGCTTGATCACTATCTAAAGCAACAAGCCACTCAGGATGCACGGCGCAGGGTCGCCGCACCCTTTATTCTCACCAGAGAGAGCGATCACAAGATAATCGGCGGGTATTACACGCTATCGGCTTCCGGCATTTACCTCGAAGATTTGCCGGACGAGATTGTGAAAAAACTCCCACCCTATCCGATGGTGCCAGTCACTCTACTGGGACGTTTGGCCGTCGATCAGCGTTACAGAGGGCAGGGAATAGGGGAGTTCCTGCTCATGGATGCGTTGCAGCGGGCCTTTATGCAGTCCTCGCAGATTGCCGCTATGGCTGTCGTGGTCGACGCGATTGACGACAAAGCCATCGATTTCTACCGGCATTTCGGGTTTATAGATTTTCCGGACAAGCCAGGGAAGCTCTTCCTGCCCATGAAGACAATCGGTTCCCTTTTTACGAGTACATAAACTGGATCACCCCATGAAACCAGAGTTCTTCGTATTTATAGATGAACGATACGAATCAGCAAGCAACCATAAGCGGATTATTGTGAGCTCAGTAGTTATCGAAGAAGATAACTGGAATGCTCACGGTTCAAGAGTTGGTTGCAGCCATCCCTATGAACATCTGTGCACGCTTTCAGAATTACTTGGTGAAGTAGATGCTTTTGGGGTGGTCACGTATGCAGACATTAAATACCTCGCCCGTCGGAATCATTTTTCTGGTGATATTGGCCGGGTAGCACGGGACAACACTATTTGGTCGACCACCGTTTTGTCTGCCATATTCGCGGCAATGCGCCACCTGGAGAAGATTTCCCCATCAGGAATAATCGACGTATACTACGATCCGCAATCTCTTACAAAGAAACACTCCTTGGCCTTTAAAAAGCTCATACTGCAGTCGCCAGAAATAGCAAACGCCAAAATGGGAAGCGATTTTTCAATCAGAAATATCAGTTCAATTTCAAAGGCAGAATCTCCGGACTCAACAAATGCACTTCAGGAAGGAGTAGTGGTAGCTCACCATCTATGCAGTAACGCGACACAGATATTTTCTGGCAAGAATATGCCACGAATCTTTTGCGAGAACGCGAGCAACACCGTGCAAAATCATCTTACTCTATGTGATGCCTTATCCCGTTAAACTGGTCGCACGGTATGAAAACAATTTGCGCAGGGTGAAGCGATGACTAACACCAAAAGTAGCCCCAATGATGGTAGTTCTTTTGCTGTTCCCCACGCGGCAATAAAGGCGTTGCTTGATGCTCGCGCCGACGCCGTTACCATTGGAGCCTATCTAAAACTAGCCGCTCACACTGAAGGTACAGGGCAATTCAGCTCTGCTAGTGTAACCGCTATACAAAACGCTGTCGGCGGCGGCAAAGACCGCTTTAACCGCAAGCGTGCTGCGGACGCCATTGCAAACCTCTGCACCATTCGAGCACCAATTCAGGCTGCTGAAACAACTCCGGCCGTTACTCCTACACCAACTATTCCGGTGCTGAAGGGAAAGAGGAAACAACGTTCCATCCCCACAACGGATTCGACGCCGGCACTTCCAACGCAGCCGCTCGTCTACACACGGGAGGCATGGCTAGAAGAGCGGGGTGGGGAGTTGCCCGACGGTCCGATTGAACGAGGAAGAATCCGACATGTGTTACCGACTTTCGGGGAACCACTCGATAAACGAGTCTGGTTTGGAAGCGGCCTAGTATTCGGAGATGGTGAAGATGGGATTTTTGCCAATCCGCTACAACAGCTCAAGAACTGTGGAAATGTGGCTGCGCGGCTGTTACTAGCCTTGTATGCTGGCCAAGACCTCGACCGCTGGTATGGAATCCCGCCTCATGGGTTCTCGTGGAACTCCTACAAGCTACAAGAGACGATATACGGACAATACCGCGTCCTGCGCGGTGAAAGTAATTCAATAGTAGGAGATCATGATCTGTTTGACCGCGTTGATAGTGGCAGAACGAATAATGATGCCTGCTTTACCGCTATCAAGGCTTTACTATCGGCTGGCTTTGTCTACGAAATGGTTGCTCTCCTGAATCGCAACCCTATTCCCGCTAAATTCAGCAACGGAAATCCATACGGCAACATTCCTAATGACGCCGAAATTCTGTGTGATCTGGGAAGCCCAAGCCAGTTCGAGCCAGTCCAACCAGAAATTGAACAAGGGCTTGGGGTGGATTATCTGGACACGGTGAAAGCCTTACATTGGGAAGAGCACCCATACGATTATCTGGCCATTGTTCCAACCGGTAGCCAGGCCATGATCGCCGGCCTATATCGCCTCCGGTTCCGCGTCACGAATCATGATAATGCTTTTATTGAAGTCGCCGAACGGACGCGTCTTGATGCAAACGCGACCGCGCTCAAAATGCTGAACTATATCCGTAAAACGAAGAATCTAGAACGTATAACTCGTACCCTTCAATCTTCTTCAATCCCTCTTCAATCTCCTTCAATGATCTTCAATAGCCCTCAATGACAAGGCATGGGGAAGAGATTCCAAAGAGAAACCCCGTACCTTTCTGCAAGAGACGGTTCGTGAAGATGGTCAAGAAGAGAGTCGGAATTGTCGGTAGGGGCGAAAAAGGAAGAAGGTGAGCGGTAAAAAATCGGTAGAGGTCGCTATGGCACTGACTGGCGTAACTCGACTGTCGTTATACTAATGACGGAAACGGGGGGTCCAGGATTCGATTAAATCTTCCTCCTCTTTTTCTTCTTCCTCGTCAGGCAGCTCGATGTCGGAAAGGACAGTGAGTGTTTTGCCATAGCTGCCGAGCCCGACCACATCTTCTGTCACTTCAATATTCCGGTCGCAACTAAACCATTCCTGGAGATTGGCCGTGCCTTGGGTTCGTGCACCACGTTGAACTTTGTTTGAGTCCAGGTTCAGTTGGAAAGTCGCTGAAGTGCGCGGAACTGGTTGTCCTTTCTTAAGCCAGGTGATACCTTCGATTTCTTTAAAGGCGTCTGACATACAGCAATAATCGATTTTGTTGGCGGTGCTGACAACAATGGCCATCGGGTCGCCGGTACAGTCGATCACGCGGATGGCTGTTGCGAGTAGCGATGTGTTGCATGCATCGGCGAGTGATTCGATGGCAGCTAAGCCTGTACCGGTGCGACGAAGTATGGGAAGAAAAAGGTGGCTAGGCATAAGGAGGCCGGCAGCAAAATGATCTGCTTCTACTTCATAGCTGTTGGAGGATGTGAACCCGGCATGTGATTCATGTACATCGCTTTCGGCTAGCACTGCATCGATATGTCCTGGAAGAAAGTAGTGGCCGAGTTCATGGCTGATGCTAAATCTTTGAAACGGGATGTTGTCGATATGTGTGGCGTAGCCGATGGCAAAGAAGTTCCCGACACGGATGAGCATTCCAGAAACGCCGGCACTGGAGGAAGGTTTTGGACGGATTTCGATTTTGCGGCCGCTGGCTATCGCAAAAGGGTCGATGGGCAAAGCAGTGATCCCCAAGTCTCCAATGAGTTTTTCGGCAGCGCGTGTTGCAAAATGAAAGTCTTCGTCCTTCGGCATCTATTTCCCCTGCGACTTCTTTGCAAGCAGCTCGATGAGGTCATCGGCAAATTTGCGGTCGTCGCCGTGGAGCGCGTTGTAGTGCCGATGAAGCCTGTCAGCATCGGCCAGAGCGGTGAAGTCATCGACGCGACCGAGCAGGTAGTCGGTTGTGACATCGAGCGTGTCCGCGAGAAGACGCAAATTATCGAAGGATGGTTTCCGAGCACCGGTTTCAAAATGAGAAATCGCCGAAGGCTGAAGATCAGCGCGTTTGGCAAGCTCGCCTTGACTGAATCCTCGGTACTCTCTTGCACTGCGGAGACGGTCCGGAAACATTTCTGATGGACTTGATTGTGGCATGACGATTTAGTATAATTAAAGTTGACGGTTATGGCATGGCCCAGCGAGGGCTTTTTATTTGGGTTTACAGTTGACGAATTCGTCTCATTGTAGATGACCATTTCACTATAAGCAAGGAGGAAGATCATATGAAAGAAGATCACGAGAAGCAGTTCACCATTATCGTCAACGGCCGCGCCAAGGTTGTGACCGAAAGGGAACTGACCTATGCCCAGATCGTCGCACTGGCTTTCGATAATCCACCGACAGGTGAGAACGTTGCCTTCACGATTACCTATAGGAAGGGTGAAGGGAACAAGCCGGAAGGGACGCTAGTGGAGGGCGAAACGGTCAAGATCAAGGAGGGCATGATCTTCAATGTCACAGCTACTAATAAATCGTAGTCCTGATTTAAAACGGATTCGAGATGAGGGATATGATGTTCGGGTGAAAAGCGGGCATTTGGTGGTTGGAAACATTCCATATGTGAATGCCGCGAGAGAGATCAAGCGTGGCACGCTAGTTTCGAAACTAAATCTTGCAGGAGACGTGACGACGAGACCAGATACGCATGTGGCCTATTTTGCGGGTGAGTATCCTTGCAACAGAGATGGGTCAGAATTGGGGAAAATACGTCACGCCAGCGGACCACAGCAGCTCGCGGAAGGCCTTGTGGTGCAGCATTCTTTCTCGGCGAAGCCGTTAAGCGGCGGTTACCGCGATTATTATGACAAAATAACGACATATGCGGCCATACTGTCAGGTCCTGCTGAAGCAATTGATCCGACCGTAACAGCCAAAGGCTTTCCGGTCGTTCAGGCAGAGGCAGATGAATGTGTCTTCAACTATATCGATACAGCCTCAAGCCGAGCCGGTATCAGCATGGTTATGATGAAGCTGGAGATTCCAAAGATTGCGATCGTCGGCTTAGGAGGGACAGGTTCATACGTATTGGACTTGGTTGCGAAAACCCCGGTTAGAGAGATCCATCTGTTTGATGGAGACAAGTTTTTGCAGCATAACGCATTCAGATCACCGGGAGCGGCATCTATCGAAGAGTTGCAGGAATCGCCAAAGAAGGTAATCTATTACAGGAATCGGTACATGAAGATGCGGCGCGGTATAGTAGCGCACGAATACCACATCGACGCTACAACGGTTGAGCAACTCCGTGGCATGGATTTCGTATTCTTGTGCATTGATGGGGGAGCTGTGAAACGGCTCATCATCAAGAAATGTGAAGAATTCGGTATTGGTTTTATAGATGTTGGCATGGGAGTTGAGCTTGTCGATGGCAGCCTCATAGGAATTCTGCGGGTCACCACGAGTACGGTTAAACAGCGCGACCATGTTGAAAAACGGGTGTCTTCTTTAGAGGGTGACGGCAATGACGACTATTCCAGGAATATACAGATCCCAGATCTAAACGCTTTGAACGCCACATTAGCCGTTATTAAATGGAAAAAGCTGATGGGATTTTATCTCGATCTTGAGAACGAGCACCATAGCACCTATACAATCGATGGCAATACTGTGACGAATGACGATCGACCATGAAGCGAAGGACCGTACTGAAGCATGAATTTGTGGAGCACATCCCCAATAAGCTGGAAGACGGGACGCTCTACGTGTGTAAGATATTCGGCACGGCGGCGCACAAGTGTTGCTGTGGATGCGGCAAGGAAGTTATCACCCCAATCGGTCCTACAGATTGGCGGTTAAATTTCGAGGGAACGACAGTTTCTCTCCACCCGTCGATTGGAAACTGGAGCTTCGAGTGTCAGTCACACTACTGGATAAAGCGAAACAGGGTGATTTGGGTTTCTCAGTGGTCGAAAAGAGAGATCGAAGCAGGCAGGTCCTATGAAAGAGCGGAGAAGGAGCAGTATTTCCAAACGGGGAAGGTTCCAACGGTGCCGTCGGATAGTCTCTGGAATAAGCTGATGAAGTGGTTGTTTAACCAATAAGGAGGGCTTATGTCGAAAAAGCGAGATATCCATGTAGTGCCGCATGATGACGGTTGGGCTACAAGAAAGGAAGGTGCCGAACGTGTAAGTTCCACCCACAGAACGCAGAATGCTGCCATTAATAGAGCAGTAGGAACAGCTAAGAAGGATGGTCTGGAGGTGGTCATTCACAGAAAGGATGGGTCCATCAGGGATAGCGATAGCTATGGTAACGATCCGAATCCGCCCAAGGACAGGAAGCACTAGATCATCTTCAAATAACGTTTCTCAAAGAACAAACCCGCAAGGCCAAAGCCCCGCGGGTATGGCTAGTCAATACTCGCCCGGCAGCATGATGACGTTGTTGCAGAAGTACGGTTTCACTTCCGGCAATGGGAAATCTGTATATGGTACAGATTGATCATACACAATGTGACCATTTCCATCGTCACAGGTGAGCAGGCAGAGGAGTCGGAATTCACTTTGAGCGTCCAGACCTGGAACTCTTCTGCAGCCACCGCGTTGACATGTGCTTGCGCAATTGCGATAGCAGCTAGTAGGCCCCCCTTGTTCTGCCAGATATTGCGCCCCCTCCGTGTACAGCACTTTGCGGTTGAGCGAATACCGATACAAGGTCTCGCTGCCAGAGAACTGGCGAAGAGCTTCGGCCGTTAGGGTTTTCGTGTTGCTCATAAAGGCCTCCTTATAATTGTTATCCCACGGCGGGGGCGAAGAGGCAAAGAGCCGCCGCATAAGCCGCGGCTGTCATAGCTTTTGGGGGGAGACCTTCAGGGGAAACCAAACAAGAGTCATTGACAGCAAGGCGCGGTGGCTAGAATGCCGATACCCCGCCCGCTGGGGGTACGTGAGGAGGCCGGGAACACAAAAACCCGTAAACATGAGATCGGCAAGGGGATAGATGGTGAGTTCACCATCGATAGGCAGGCTCTTAAGCTTGATATTGAAGCCGTTACCGCCTCGATGCGCCCGGGCGGGTTTTTCGGCGACCCTTTCAGATTTGGCATTGATGCACTGGTTGCCGAATTTGGCCTCTTTCGCCCAGACCTGGAATCAGACCCCATTTGAGTAACACATACTCCCGCCTGGCCGACTCCGCTTTCAGGCGAATCGCAACGACACTTTGCGTGGGGGAAATGTTGTAGTTCGCCTTGAATAAAGGCATCGGCTCATCAACCTTGAACTGCTGCGCGATGAGTTCCGGGGTTATCGTCTTTGTATACCTTCCGCACATGGTGGCTGATTCCCTAATTATACGTTTTTGAAAAACTCCCCTATACTAAAACCATGACCTACTACTCACAACCAAGGAGAAAATATTGTGGCTAGCGAAAAGGCATATGTTCCAGATTACAAAGATCCTGACACTTTTTACCGTCTTAATTTGCTCTTAGAGCGGAAATCAAAGAATTGTGAGGTTTGGGTTTACGATGGGAATCATCCTAAGCCTGACAAGATGGAGATTAAGGCAACGGCTACACTTACATCAGATGGCAAGGGAATCCACTTTGCAGTCCACGAGGAAAGCGGCAATTCTGATTTTCAGTTAGACCGTAGCAATGTGATGGCACTTAAAAAAATGTACCACGAGGACAAGTTTTAGGAGATAAACATCGTCTCCTGAATTCACAATATTAATACCGCACTTTGAAGACCTGTTCGGGATGGCGGATCAGGTATCCAGCATGTCCCATTCATCCCCAAGCATCCAGCGGAGGGCGGATAGTTTGCCGTTGAGCATTCCCCATTCAAAATCATCCCAAGGGCCTAAATTCTTTAATCCGTATTTCTTTTCGACTTTAGCGGCGGCTTTGAGTGCGCCTTCCCAAACGTCACGTTGAATAGGACGGCGAAGATGGTCTTTTACCGGAAATGTTTCCTTCTCGACGATCTTGATTTTGCCGAGTTGTATTTTTTGACGACAGACCTGGTGACGGTTGTACCAAACCTTTGTAGTAAGTTCCTCGATCGCATTGAGAATCTCAGTTAGTCGCCTCGGTTCTTCAATCCATTGATGCTCAATCATGAGATCGGCAAATGTTTCGGGCTGTACGCGGCGTAACGCCTCGCCGAGGGTGGTGAAGTAAAGCGATTTCGACCGTGAAAAATAAGCAACCAAGTCAGGGTGGGGGAGTTTGGTGGTAGCGTTCGGATGACTGAAATCTTTGGTGTTATGAGTGATAAAGGCAAAGCGGATGCGAGAAGATGGCTTCGCGGAAACTTCAGCATACATTTCGATAAGAAGTGCATCGTTCATGCTGTTGCGTTGCCTGTGAAAAGGGGCGCGGTTATCGATCGCTCGTTGAGCCGCTCGGAGCTTTACCGCGTCGGAAATATCAAGAACCGGCGTGCGGGCGAATAGCTTCTCAATCCGGTTAATCGTGCCGTTGGCCGAATCACCTAAAATGGGGATACGGTGATCGATTTCATTGAGCTGGCGTAACATCCTGGTCTTTTGCTTTGGGTCGGCAAACTTTTCGACGGCTTCTTTAACTCGCTTAAATGTGCTGGAAAGGCTTCGATTGCTCTCTTCGATAAGGCGGATTTTGTTGCGATCGAATTCCTCCACAACGGTGCGCGGGAGGATCAGGCTTATTTCATTTTGCCGGATGAGATCTTCGAGCGCGGACAGAATGGCCTGTTGCTGGTAATCTTTCGCAAGATCGAGCCAAACGCAGGTATCAATAAGAATTTTAAACAAAGAGCGGTTTCTCCATGAGGCCAAGGAGCAGTGTCTAGGCGACGGTACGTTCTAAATATCATCAACCCTGTAAATCAACTGCCTGCCGCCACTATGAAATCGCTTGCCATGTTAAACATGATAAAATAAATTGTCATGTTTGAGTATTTCAGCGGACAAAGAGTACAAACATGTGTGGCGGGCTCTGCCTCGATCTAAAATCTAGCACTTCGCCCCCTATTTCACTTCCTACCTCTTGACAAGACCTCAGTTCCTCCCGTAATCGACTGAACAAATTTTCCGAGGATTGCCCCCTCTCCATGCGCATCACCGCTCAAGCCCTTTACAACATCACCAAGTGTGCGCATCGCGTGTACCTCGATGCGAATGGTGATCCCAAGGACCGAAGCGAGGTCGGCTCCTTTGTCAAACTGCTCTGGGAGCTAGGCCTTCAAACTGAGCATGAGTACATTGGCACCCTCGGCGAGCTGGCCGTCTCAGATCTCTGCCAGTATGGAATTGAAGAGGCATGGGTGGAGACGCAGCGACTGATGCAGGAAGGGGCAGACCTAATCTACCAAGGGTGCCTCGTGGACGGGTCATTCGTGGGACGACCTGATCTGCTGCTCAAACGAACTGATCTCTCTTCTCGGTTTGGCCCGTATGGCTACGAACCCATTGACATCAAAGCGGGAAAGGGCTGGGAAGAACGGGATGGAAAACGGACACACTTCAAAGAACACTACGCATTCCAGATCCTCTTTTACCGCGTGTTGTTAGAGCGTATCCAGGGAACATCTCTTTCTCTTGGGCGCATTGTAAATGTCGAGAAACAGCTCGAAGAATTCACGGTCGCCGACTTCGAACACAACTTTCAAGAAGCGCTGGCCGAGGCGCAGCGCTTGATCTCCGGACAAGAAACATCCGAACCGGTCCTTGGGAGCAACTGCCAACTCTGCCCGTGGCATCGGCGCTGCGAACGTTGGGTCACCGAACAGGCTGATCCCACGGGGTTGTTTTTCGTGGGGAAAGTCAAGTTTCGCCTCAAGGAGGTCGGGCTCAAGACGATCCATGACATCGCGGCCATGGATGTGAACGAATATCTGAAACCGCCGAAGAAGATTCCACGCACCGGGAAAGAATCGCTGCTGCGGATGAAGGAGCGTGCTCGAGTCCGGTTGGCCGGGAAACCGGAGATTCGACCAGGCTTCACCTTCCCTGTACGGATTCGCGAGGTGTATTTCGACATCGAAGATGATCCGACGCGCGGCGTGACTTATCTGTTTGGACTTTTGATCAAGGAACAGGGGAGGGCCCCTGTCTTTCAGTATTTCCTCGCCAAGCAACCGGATGATGAAGAAGCGACCGTGCGAGCTTTTTGGGAATTCCTGCTCACGGCCGGTGAGGACGTATACTACGTTTATCGCACAAAGAACGGAGCACCCTCAAACAGCTCATGGAACGATATGAATTAGATCCAGCTGTGCTGGAGACGTACAAAGGGAAGGAGTATGACCTTTACAGTGATCTCATCGTGGCCTACTCCGACTGGCCGACCTATTCCTATGGGATCAAACAGATTGCCAAGCAGATTGGCTTCACGTGGCGCGATCCAGATCCGTCCGGAGCCAACTCAATCGCCTGGTACAATCAATACCTCGCGAACCCGACGGATGAAGCTCCTCTGCGACGGATTCTGGCCTACAATGAGGATGACTGCTTTGCGATGGCCGCAGTGAAGGACTATTTCGAACAGGCCCTCCGCTAGTTCGCGCAGCTGTTGTCCTACGGAACGTGAACGTTCTTAGCAGGCGAGCATGGCATGTACCCCATTACCAGTCTATTCACCTGCGGTGTGTTGGCGAACGCGGCCTAAACCCGTTTCATCAGCCCATGATCGCCCCACAATTAGTAGTCACTCGGCGACAGGACTCCCTGGGCTTTAACCATAGAGTGCTGTTCTAAACTGGAAGACGTTTATTACACGCTTTCCATAAGTTATAGCCGCAATCCCTCATCTGTATTGTTGCTTTCCACAACCTTTAGGCGTACGAATTGGCGCAATTTATCACCTGTAAGTCGTGACAGAGCTTGAACCATATGTCAGAGGCTAACCTCCAAACTCGCGTACTTCATAAAGCAACCACACCTCTCGAATATACTGTATATAGGGCCGGACTTGAATGGGACTTACTAGACCCCATAGTCATAGAGAAGCGCGATGACCTTAAGTCAGAATCGCGTTGGCACGACTGTGTTAGTCCATACCAGCACCAGGTCACAAATCTCATCACGTTTTGTCGCCGCCTCCCCGTCACGTTACTCGCCGATGACGTTGGACTTGGGAAAACAATTAGTGCAGGTTTGATTGTTAGCGAACTGATTTCCCGGTCGCGCCTTTCAAAATTCCTCGTTGTCTGTCCAAAGTTATTAGGACCTCAGTGGAAAGAAGAACTCGCGACTAAATTTGGCATCCCCTCGACGATTGCGACAGGTCGAGAACTCATTCGTAAAGAGCCAGAAGAGCATGGCGCCATCATAACGACCTACAACTCCGCTCGCTTGTACCTCGACGACATTCCACGTGACCGTTTCGAAATGCTCATTCTCGACGAGGCTCATAAGCTCAGAAATTTATATGGCGTAGAGTCTCCGCCACAGGTTGCTCGACGCTTCCGAGCGGCGCTCCAAGATCGCCGGTTTCGCTATGTCCTGATGTTAACCGCAACACCGATCCAAAATCGTCTCTGGGATCTTTACTCGCTCGTCGATCTGTTGACGGTCGCGAGGGGACATCAGAACCCATTTGGCAGCGAAGGGATGTTTGCCCGCAAATTTATCGCTGACAGCCGTGAGAAGGCGCGCCAATTGAGGCTAGAAGCAAGGGATGAATTTCGCTCCATTATTTATGGTTACATGTCTCGAATTCGGCGCGCGGATGCCAAACTCTACTTCCCCGACCGCAAAGTCCAGATGCATAAGGTTGAACCGACCCCGGCCGAGCTCGAACTCATTCGAACGATTGCTAAGCCGATCCAGAAACTAAATCGGCTGGCACAAATTTCTATATTACAGGCACTCACGAGCAGCCCTGAAGCCCTTAAGACCCAACTAGAGAACATGGCTCGAAATGGCACTGTTCCGCTTGAGCTTGCACAGACGGTTAGCACGCTCGTCACGCAAATGCCATTGACCGCAAAACTTCTAGGCTTGGAGGCATTAATTGACAGACTGAAAGGTGAAAATCCTGAGCGCTGGCGACTTGTCATCTTCACGGGGCGGCGTGAGACTCAAACGACGATTCAAGCCTTCTTGGAAAAGCATGGTTTAAAGATCGGAGTGATCAATGGGTCTTCCGGACCTCGTAACCAAGAAACGCTTGCCGGGTTTCGGAAAACGCCACCGGGTTGCCATGTAATTGTGTCGACCGAAGCAGGCTCCGAGGGCATCAACCTTCAGGTCGCGAACGTGTTGGTCAATTATGACCTGCCTTGGAATCCCATGATCGTGGAGCAGCGCATTGGGCGAATCCAGCGTCTCGCCTCTGACCATGCCAGCGTGGCTATCTTTAACATTATCCTGGGCGGGACATTTGAAGAGTTCATTGTTGGGCGGCTCATGGAGAAACTTCAATTAGCTTCACATGCGATTGGAGATATCGAGGCTCTTCTAGAGGCCGTCGGGATTGACGAGGGAGACGAGGAAGGCCCTACTGGTTTCGATGAGAAAATCCGCCAACTCGTGCTTGCTGCCCTTGCAGGAAAAGATTTCGAGCAAGCGACTCGTCAGGCCGAACAAAGTATTGAGGATGCAAAACAAACCTTGACGCGGGAGGAAGAAAACATCAATTCACTGCTCGGCGGAATGGATGGTGCCGCTTACGCCGGTCCACGAGCCCCGAGGCTACCAGTGGTCACACGATCGATGGAGCCGCGTGAGTTCACAATCTCGGCTTTTCGCGTCCTTGGTGCGCAGGTCACTGAGCTCGCAAATGGGATGGTCCTTGTTGAAGAGAATCGCGACCGCCAATACATCTCCTTTAGTGATCAGTCCAACAAAGAGATGAGAAGCGTCCTATACGAACCGGGGACAGGTCCATTCCTCGACCTTGTTCATCGAGTCGTAAGCTCTGCGCTGTACAATCTAGAGGACCTTGATAATCACCCTGCCACGCGTTGCAGTGAAATCTCTTCCGGTTGGCTTCAATCGTTCAATGCCTCGTTAACTGGCACAGATATCCAGACCGTGAGCCAATGCTTTGATGGGAATGCGACGGTTCGAGTTCGAGCTACAGTCGCGCATGACAGTTACGAAAGGCTTGTCGACGTGCGATGTTCTGGAGCAGAACACATGACCCCCTTTGTGCGTAGAGGATTCGATGCAATACCACACATAATTCAGTATCCACGAGACATAGGGCTGAAGTTGGAACGCATTGTAAGAGATGCCAAGAATGACTGTGGCATTTCCGAATTTTGCCGCTTTTATCTAGAACGACGAGACGAGGAGGTTCGAGCCGCGGGAGAGGATCGGCGAAGGGCCAAAAAGCTCGAAGATGAATTTACCCCCCGGCTTGAAATGAGCCTTGTCGCCTTAGAAGGGAAAGTCTATAGGCGCGCCGAGGTACAAGTTCGTTTTAAATTGGAAGGGGAGAAGGAATATGGGACCACAATAGCTCTCGTCCCACACGATCCGACTTTAATCGATGCCCCTCAGCTGATGACATGTGCCAAGAGCGGACGAAAAGCTCCCTCCGTATGCTTCAAGCAATGCGAAATTTCTGGCCAATCCGTACTTGAAGACCTGCTTACGCAATCCGATGTTTCTGGAAGATACGCCTTGCCCGAGTTTACAGTTCTTTGTGCATCAACCAAGAAACGGTTACTAAAGGATGAAGTGGAATACTCCGTGGTCACGGGTCAGCCGGTCTCTAAATGGTTGCTAAAAACATCACCTATAAGCGGGAAGCGAGCCGAGCCAGAGCATTTTGGCAAATGCGACTTTACAGGCATAGAAGCTCTTAATTCTGAGCTAACGACCAGTGAAGCCTCCGGAAAACGATATCGGAATGACGAGCAGGATCAATCCTCTTATTCCGGTAAATCCGGCCACGTCTCAGAATTTATAACTTGTGCGGTTACAGGACAGCGTTTGCTGGCTTCCGAAGCCGAGCGGTGTGAATCGACCGGCAAGCCTACACGTCCCGGTATTCTTCAAGCGTGTTCGATATCTGGCAAGAAAGTACTTCCTTCTCAGCTTGAGATTTCGACGGTGAGCGGCCGACCGGTTATGCATTGCTTTTTAAAGACATCGGCAATAAGTGGAAAGCGCGCAGAAGCAGAGCATTTTGGATGCTGTGATTTTACTGGGGCTGAGGCGCTGAAGACAGAGCTTGCTATAAGCGAAGTGTCCGGCAAGTGGTATAGAGCAGATGAACAGCTGCGCTCTGTCGTGTCTGGAAAGTATGGCCACAAGTCTGAGTTTATATTGTGTGAGGAAACCAGACAGCCGCTTCTCGTGCCGGAAGCCGAGCAATGCGCAATAAGCAATGCTTATGTCAGGCCAGGAGTCCTAGAAGAATGCTTTGTTTCGAAGAAGCGGGCCCTCCCAAGAGAAATGGAGCGGTGTGCGGCAACTGGAAAGCGGGCCTTACGAAAATTCCTTGTTACCAGCAGTTTGTCTGAGGCGCGAGTTCTAGAACAAGTTGCTATCAGATCCGCCACTGGAAAGCTTTGCACGCCTGTTGAAGCAGAATCCTGCCTATGGAGCGGACGTAGATGTCACCCCGAAGACCTTCGCAATTGTTGGCTGACTAACCTCCCCCTTCATTTCGAGTTTGCTACATCCGGAAGGCACCCTTCTCTTGAGGTACTTATCAATCTACTTGATGGCAACAGAAGAACGGAGGATGAACCCGAAAGATGGACTGCAATAGCCCAGAAACTTGAAGCCGCTTTGGGCAAGGGGCGATGCCGAATAGTTGCCACTTCACTTTCGCCAGATAAATTGCACCTTGCAGTATGCGCTGAAGTTCGTACGCTACTCGGGTTTCAACGCAGGCATGCCGGTGCGGTCTACTCCCTTAACGACAGTTCCTTTGTCGGTCGAGTCGCTCTTGGTAGACGCACATCCGCAGGATGGTTGGATGACTCAAGACAAGCACTAGCTTTATAAGATGGTTCTTAAGGAAGACAAACTTCGAGTTGTCTCAGATTTGCGCAATGAAGCTCTACGAAGAATCTTGAGTATCCTTCCGCTATGGACGATGACCCCCCATCTCGAATTTATTACTAATGACAGCTCCGTCGCTCGCGAGAATTATGTCAGCGCTCGATGCGGGATCGGTTCACGAAAACTGACGCACAATTTCTACGATCTTCCGTCGAGCATGACGAACTTGATGTCCCGCCTGGTTAACCCCGCTCAACAAGAATAACCGTCCGTTCATTGCACAGCTGGACTGATGAAACCAGTGCTGCCTGAACTAGATACCTCTAATTTAGGCAGCGCTCTTGGCTGGCCGTACCCGCACTTTTACCTCGACCCGAGACCCGAGACGGTTGAGAATCATGATCAATCGGTCAGCAGTGAAACGCCCGAGAGCAGCGTGACGAATGCGCGAAAAATCAGCCGCGGCGACGCCGGTCCGGGCATGGGCGTCACGGACTGTCAAACGTTCCCGGTCCAGCACCTGGATGATCTCATTGGCGAGCATCGCCTTGAACTGTTCAGCATCCGCATTGTTCCGGCCGAGATCCCGGAACACATTGCCACTACCACGTACGATTTCCAATTCCTCTTTCCGCTTCATGAACGCATCTCCTTCAAATTCTTCAGTCGATTCCTGATTTGCTCGATCTCGCGTCGTGGTGTCTTGATACCCGCGGTGGATTTCTTCTGAAAGGCATGGACCACCCAAATCTCATGCGCTAATTGGACTGCGTACACGACCCGGAACGCATCGCCTTTGAACGACAGCGCGATCTCAAACACGCCGGAGCCCAATTCCTGGAGCGGCTTCGCGAGATCGGCCTTGCCCCCTTCAGCCGCGATCGTCAGGGCTGTGAGGCAAACCGCTTGAGCCTCGTCGGGAAAGCGCCGGAAATCCTTCAACGCAGCCTTGACCCAGGATATCGGGCGTGTCTTCAGGATCTCGGCCATCAGCTACGCCGCACATGTCATAGGGTTATATGTTGTCATATCTGACAACAAGTTTCAAGCGGATACTCGGGAGTGCGTCCAGCACACAACGACTCAGATTCGCATCTTCTTGGCCAACGAGAGGGCTCTCCGCTGATCCATGCCGAGGTAGTGGGCGGTACTGCCGATGTTCTTATGACCGAGCAGATGCTGACAGGCCGCCAGATCTTTGGTCGCCTGATAGATCGCCGCCGACTTCGACCGGCGCATCGAATGGGTACTATACCTTTTCCAATTCAGATCCGCGTACGAAACCCAGCGCTTCACCAGATTGGCATACTGCTCCCGCGTCAAATACACCCCGGTCTTCCGATTCCCGATACTCGTCCACAGGAACGCCCCTGGTCCTTTGCCTGAAACTGCAATCCATTCAACAAGCGACTTGCGCGTTTGCCATGAGAGCGCCACCACATGACTCCGACCGGTCTTGCGCTGCCGGATCGGAAACTCCTCCACGATCCGCCCACGATGATCGGTGACTTGCCTAACACGCAAAGGCAACAGATCCGAGGCCCGCAACATGGTGTCGAGCGCCGTATTGAAGAGGGCCAGATCACGAATCTTCTGTTCGGCAGTCAATTTGGCACGAATCACGGCGGCCTGGGCGGCGGTGAGCGGGGTCATCTGCCCCACGGCCACACGTTTATTCCACGGCGGGCGGGGAGGATGCTTCACGAAGGGTTTCGCGGGCATGACCTGGAGAGTAGCACGAGGGCGGTCTTCTGTCTAATTTCTGCTTTTCATAAAAGCCAAAATTGGTTAGCGATAAGCATCTCTGGAGGTACGCTCCCCATAAAGCGAGACAGTTAAACGTAAAACATTCTGACACATGACGTCGACCTATCTTGATGATCTCGTGCCCATTCTAAGGCTGTCCCTTCCAAGTAGTCCCCCATCACTAAGCGAACTGCTCCAGTTCCGCATTGGACCGTTTGAGCTCGGCTACCGTCTTTTCTAGTTCTTGGCGTTCCCCACCAAGAGCCGATGGCGGTTCTCCATCAGCCACCCCGTATACTTCGTACGGGATTTCAGCCGGCGTGTCGATCGAGCCGTACTATGACAGAACACTGTTTGTATCCAAGGTAGCCGTACCGACGGTCGGAACTCGGGAGCCACGTATGCAGACGCGCTTTCTCCCCTGCACGACGGTCCCGACGACATGGCCCACACGGGTGGTCTGGACCAATGTCAAAACGCGAATGATTCAGTGACGAATCTCGACGGTCGGTTTCATCACGTCACGAACGCGTATGTTGCGGGCCCAGCGATTTTCCCGACGCTCGGCTCTGCAAATCCTTCACTCACGGCCCTTGCCCTCGCGCGCCGAACCGCGGAAGCGATCGTGCGCAACGCTCTTGGCGTAGACTCCGGTTTTATGCCACTTGGCAGCGGCGGCATCTCTGGCTGGAGAATGGCTGGTTCCGGCGGCTTCATCGAATTGGGTGGCAACATTATTGAATCGTTCGGAGGAGTTGGACTGCTGTGGTTCACGGGACAGCAGTTCAAAAACTTTATCCTCCGTGTTGACTGGCGTACCTCCACCCCGGATGACAACTCCGGTATTTTCATTCGTTTTCCCGACCCTGGAAACGATTGGACGATTCCGGTGACACAAGGCTACGAGATTCAGATCGATAACACCGGAAAGAATCCCGACACGAATCCGCCGAGCTTTGGAGATCCGCTGCACAACACGGGGACCATCTACAAGCTTGCTGGATCCACGGCTGTGCCTTCGGTCGGCCAATGGCACACGTATGAAATCGAAGCCTACGGCGCGACGATTACGGTTCGCCTCGACGGGCAGCAAGTGAGCCAACTCAACAACGCCAACCGTTCGCCGAAAGGATTTATTGGGCTACAAAATCATCACGATGGATCACGCATACAGTTCACGCGGCTGCGAATCAAGGAGCTGCCGTGATTCAGAAGGAGATTCCCATTCCGTTCCGGGCGTCGGTTAGCCGACCAACCACGGGAAGGGCAACAAGCATGAGCACAGTACGTATCAGCCGGGCGGCGCTGCTTCGCCAGTCACTGGCACATGCTCGCAGGGCAACGGCGACTGCGCCAGAATACACACCATATTGTGCGAGGCATGGGTATTTCGAATCGAATGCGGCGCGTCCTTAGGAACAAAGACGAGGTCACCGGATTTCACTGCATACGATTCCTTGCCGACCACACATTGGCCCATGCCTTCCACGAAGTACAGAATCTCGTCTGAAAGCGGGTGCCGATGTAACGGATTCTGTTGGCCGGGCGCGATGCAATACACGTTGAAATGCATGTCGGAGGTTTCAAAGAGTCGTTTGCGGATGAAGAAGCGATCTCTGAACTCCTCGGCCTCTCGCAGGGAAAAGTGTTTTTTGTCTTCACTGCCGATCGGTATCATGGTGTTCCTCCTGTTAAGTGAACCTGTGACATGTTCCCTTCCTTGACCCCTGTTCGAAACGCGAGCGCCGCGAGCACGACGAGCAGGGCGATAACAGCAAATGCCATTCGAAAATCATGGTTGTCGGACAGGCCGATGAAGAACCCGGCCAGCAGCGGCCCGGCGGCATGGCCCACATCGAACAATGTACCAAACGCTCCCATCGCTGAGCCGAGATGCGCTTCTTTGCAGAAGTCCGCCACCAGTGCGGCAGCAGATGACGTGACCATCGCTTCGCCAAGCCCAAAGCATGCCGCCAAGAGGAGAAGGGTCCAGTAATGCTGGGTCCACGGAATGAGCGCGAATGGAATCGCACACACGAACATTCCCCAAAACAACAATGGTGTCCGGCCTTGCCGGTCGGAGATTTTACCCATTAGCGGTTTGGCGCCAATGACTGCGAGAATCTGAACACCCCACAACGTTCCCGCCTGAAAGGCCGATAAGCCGCACACTGTCACCGCATACACAGGAAGAAAGGCCTCCAAGGCTCCGACCGTAAGGTTCTGCACACCTTCCATGTTACTGGTGAGCAGCACTCGACGATCCAGTAGAATCTCATGAATGGCAGTACGGAATTGCTTAAACACGGCTGCGACGGTCCTTCCGCCGGTGATTGCCTCATCTGCTCTTGGAAGAATCATCAGCGCGAGCAGCAGTGACGCCATCCCGCTGGCGGCCACGACGCCATACACGATATGAAAATGTTCAAGGGCCGGCCCGGAGTCGCCACCGAGGAGGCTCAGTAACAATCCTCCTAAAGGTGCTCCTACCAGATTGCCCAGGATGGTGACGGAGGAAAACCACGAGAGGAGTTCGGCCCGCCTGTCTCCTGCCATGCTGACCACAACCGCCATGACCACGGGGCCATAGATTGCCGTCGCAAATCCGTGGAGAAAACGCACGACGACCAGAACTTCGAACGAAGAAACCCAGAGATAGGCGAGAGGAACAATGGCGAAAACCGTGAGGCCCAGGAGCAAAGTGCGGGTCCTGCCGATCACATCGGAGAGGACACCTGCCGGCATTTTGAAGAAAATGCCGGTCACCGTTGAGATGGCCACCGCAAAGCCAATGGCCTCGGGACCGACGCCAAAGGAGGCGGCGAATAATGGAAGGACCGGTGTGCGGGCCAGACTATAAGAAGCTCGGGCGAGGAATCCGACCACACACAATCCGGCGATCGACGATGGGTTCGAGGACATGGGTCACGTCGTCTGGGCTGGGCGACTCATGCGTGACAAGGCGGTGAAGAGACCTTCAAACAATGCAATGCCGCGCTGCTCAATCTCCCTATCGGGTAATCCCGCTTGCAGCCACCCTTTCAGGATCAGTTCCAGACCCGGCGTTTCGGGTCGGGCATAACGGCCATCACGGAGATCAATTTCATGGACGATTTCTGCAAGACCCTGCAGGCCCGGTTCCTTCAGACCAAAGACGCTCATCATCGTTTCGAACGTGCAGAAATTCCCCTGATGTCCAAACTCAGCCTCACGCATGTCGAAGCCGACCTCGCCAGTCTCTAAGCGAGCTGCATAGCGAATTTCTGCCGTGGAATTAATGAAGCGTCGAATCAGCCACGCACAGGCCAATCGGTCAACGTGGGGACGCGGGCGCGTGACCCACCGCGCCTCGCGATAGTCCGCGAGCTTCTTGAGGGCAACCGGAGCCACCTTTGTATTGCCTTGCCTCAGCTGCTCCTGAATGCGCCGTAACAAGTCGTTCACCTTGACTGCGTTCGGGGAGTTGAAAAAGTCTACTTGGGCAATTTCCGCTTGCCGCTTGCGAAGCTTTTCCAGCTTCTCCACCCCTTCCGTGTGGGCGAGGGCCTTCTTGCCACGCCGCAGCGTTTTCTCTAAGTCTGCAGCTTCAACTTCGAGTTCGGCATACTTCGCTCTGGATGCCTCCTGAAACAACTCCACCAGCTTGGCATCGGGAAGCCCTTCAAACCGGTCGACTCGCATCACGACCGCGTCGCCGCCGATTTGCTGCACTTCTTGGGCAAGCCATTGAAAGGCTTCGACGCACTCATCCTGACTTGGCAACACATACACCCCGGCCTTCGCCGTCACGGCTCCCATCCGCTGCAAGCGGCGCCAAAACGAGACGCGGGCGCTCGATGCGCGTTTGACGGAGAGCGAATAGGAAAAGACGATCCAGCTCATACGCGAGTAGGAAATGAATTTAACGGGTATTTCATAGAAAAGCAACACGTGTTACAGTGTAGTTAGTGGCGGCCGACATCATGTTTCCCAATGCAGAACACATTGAAACGACACAAAGACGAGGCCTGTATGAAACCCTCCTCCATTGGACTCTGGTGCTGCAGTGCGCTGACTTTCCTGCTCAGTGCTACAACCGCGTCGGCTGCCGAAGTGCAGCTTTGGAATTTTGATGGTGACCAGCCGGGGAAAATTCCATCCAAATTCCACATTGGAACGCTGTTTGATGGGCGGCCAGCGGGCGACTGGCAAGTCACCGCAAGCGACAAGGCCACTAGCTCACCTCATGTCCTGGCTCAGCTCCAAGGGAAGGGGGCGGAGCATGCCTACAAAATATTTCTGATTCAAGGCACAGAGTCAGCAAATGTCGGTCTCAGCGTCAAGCTGTTGCCCATTGACGGCAAGGCCGACATGGGCGGGGGACTCATCTGGCGGGCAACTGACGATCGCAATTACTATCTCGCTCGCGCCAATCCTCTGGAACAGAACATCCGCATCTATCGAGTCGTCAAAGGGGTGCGGCACATGCTCCAGAATTTTGACCATGTCATTAATGTTCGCGAGTGGCACCGGCTGCGCGTGCACATGGAAGGTTGCAACATTCAAGTTTCCTTCGATGAGCGGCCGGTATTTAGGCTCTGTGACGAAACTTTTGATAATGGGCGGATTGGGTTATGGACGAAGTCTGACGCGGTCACGCATTTTGACGATCTACAGTTGGAGGTGATGCCATAACAACGGTGCACAGTGTCCCGGCTCACTGCGTGAGACAAAATGGCACTGTGCCAGTGGAATTTCTTGACTACACCAGGGTGATAACCCGTGGTGTCAGGGCAGAATGATTAATAAGATTCAGAAGGGGTTCGTCTAACAAACACAAAGGGAGAACACTATGAACCGCACTTGCACCAACATCATTATAAGCCTATTGGGAATGGTGTTCTTGTTTGCAGTCTCTCTTCACCCCGGCACAACCTTAGCTGGCAGCCTCGATACCAAAGCGATCGAACAGGCGTTCGGTAAGCCCGGCGAGATGAAGGACGATGTCTATAAGATGTCGCTGCCGCGCAAGGATTTGTCAGTCTCTCTGAATGGAGTCAAACTGAGACCCGGCTTTGCCCTGGGTACTTGGATTGCGTTCAAGCAGACTGGAAATGATGCGGTCTTGGATGGAGATTTGGTGTTAGCAGAACCAGAGGTCGGCTCGGTGTTTAAGAAGCTGCAGCAAGAAGGCATTGAAGTCAGTGCTCTCCATAACCATCTGATCGGTGAGACGCCCAAGCTCATGTTTCTCCACATTGCGGGCAAAGGTGATGCAGGGAAAATGGCCATGGCTGTGAAGGAAGCCTTACGGCTCACGGGTACGCCGATGGAATCTCAACCCGTCAAAGCGACCCCTACAGCCAAAGCGACCCCTACAGCGATGAGCCCTACCACTGAAGAGCATGATTTTGACGTTGGGATCATTGATAAGGAACTCGGCCACACGGGGAAACTCAAAGATGGCGTGTTGCACGTGTCAGTGTCGAGACCGGAAACCATCAAAATGCACGGAGCAACGCTGCCTCCGAGTATGGGCATGGCCACCGCGATCAATTTCCAATCGGGTGAGGGGAACAAGGTTGTCGCAACTGGTGACTTTGTAATGAATCGTGATGATGTGAATCGGGTCACTAAGGCGCTGGCCGAACATGGCATCTTAGTCACGGCCCTCCACAACCATCTGGTGCATGGATCGCCGGATCTGTACTTCATGCATTTCTGGGCAGACGATACTGCCGAGAAGGTGGCCAAAGGGTTACGGGCCGGCCTCGATGCGATGAAGAAAGGCTAGAGCATCATTCAGACGGAGCCTCCACAGATGTCTGAGAACGTCCGGAGGGGACTTCGATCAGCGCATCGATTATGTGCCTTTTAGAAAGACCGGTCGCGGTCTGGGGAATGAGTCTTCGGCGCAAACCGCGACCGCTCGTCGAAATAGCGGACGAGGTCCGCAGCCAGGTCTCGATCCTCGCCCCGGTCCGATCGCGCTAAGGCCTTCATTACCTGCTCATAATTCCGCATGACCTCCCGCGCTCTCCCAGGTCGTCGCGTCGTGCGCTTCAGCCGCTCAAGACTCTTTCCCTTTGTGCTTGCCTGATGAAGGTGCCGCACGGTCCAACGTTCCCGCGTCGGGCGGTGGAGACGGCTCATGGTGGTGGCGTCAATGCCATGCTCCCGCAACGCCTCGGCAAACCCTTCGCGCCAGCGTTGGAGATCGGGTTTGCGCGGATTCAGCCTGGTGCCCTCGAAACTCACGGCCTTCACCGTTAGATGAACATGCGGATGCACGGACGGGTGAGGATCGGGATCGGTGTCGAAGGTGTGCAGGACCATCACATATTGATGAGTCGGAAATTCGCGCTTGGCAAAGTCACGCGCCGCGCGCTGCACACCCTGTGGGTCGGTTCCCTCTGGCATGGACAGGACCAGATGGAAGGCATCACGGGCGTGAGACTGAGCCGGGATCGGCGTCCCGCCATGCTCCCATTCTGCCTTCAAGTCGGCCACCGCATCCTTCCCGCTGATGAGCTGGCCGTCCTCGTCTTCCACATCGAGCTGGCCGTTCCGCGAAATGTACGTCAGGTTGTTTGAGATCCCGCGCATCCCTTTCGGCGCCTTCGCGAGCTTCACCATCACTTGCGGCGCGCGTCGCACGAGATCATGCAGTTTCTGCCGCACCGCGGCCGCACGGGCCTGTGACGAGCTGAGTCGACTGCCGGTGCCACTCGCACGAAAAGACGCAGGCGAAGTGGACCGTTTCGGAGGTCGCGGAGGCGGACCGGGCGCGAGGTTAAATAAGCGGCTCCCCCACTCGTCGAGCGTCGCATCAATCGGAAACATCGGCTTGGTCATGGGCGCAGCTCCCAGCGTTCGAGACTCGCGCGAGTGAGGGCCGTGATCTGGTCCACATGGGTCCGAATCCGCGTCGAGAGGTCCGACAGCAGGGCGAGCCGCACCGCCGCCTGTTGGGCGGGCGCTTTGTTCACGGCGCGCGCGATCTGGTTGAGGTTTCGTCCCAGGGCAAGGAGTTGCTTGGTTGAATGGGCGACGGCCTGCCGTTCCGGGTCCGAGAGCGACGGCTGCCGCGTGAGCTGAACTCGAATCAACGCAATGAGCCAGTGCGTGGGGCGGTAGCCCTCGGTTTTAGCACGAGCGGACAAAGCCACATACTCCGAAGGCGTGAGGCGGAAGCTGATCTGTCGCGTCGCCCGTTCACCGCGCCGCGACACACTCCGATGCGGCGTGGCTCGTGGGCGGGGCACGCGCTGCAAGGTCTGACGCAGGAGCTGCCGCAGGGCGGCACTCGGCGTGAGCTGCTGCTGCGCACACCATTCGACCCACGGTTCTTTGAGATCACCGAGATCGACGGTCAGTTGAGAAGGACGTGCGCTGGGCATGGTCGTCTGCTGCCAATGTGTAGCAGAAGAGGCGCGACAGTGCAATGCAAATGCTGGCGACAGCCATATCCTGCCCAAAATCTTCAAATTCGGGAAACTGTGGAAACGGCGGACCAAGAACAGCATCGCCTGGGCACTGGCTTGGCTGCTCCAGTGCACAACGGAGGAATCATTGATCTTCGGTACGGAGCCGTGTAGGCTGATGCACAGTGCGAGCCACGCAAATGACGACTGCGCAGGAACAGACGATTCTTCAAAAACTTCGGCATCTTCCTCCCGAACGCGTCGCCGAGGTGGAAGACTTCGTGGATTTTCTCGCCCACCGTCAGGCCGAGGAGCACGGTCTGACTCAGGCCGCCGGCCAGTTAGCCACCGCCGCATTCGCGCGGGTCTGGGACAACCCCGCTGACGCCGACTATGACCGGTTATGACTTCGGGGATGTGGTTTTAGTCCCCTTCCCGTTTACGGATCAGTCCGCCGTCAAACGCCGTCCTGCCGTCGTAGTCAGCAGCCCGGCCTACCATCAGGCTCGCCCCGATCTCTTGATTATGGCGGTCACGAGTCGGCAACCCTCTCCCCTCTCCGTGGGTGAGGTACAGGTGCAAGATTGGCAGGAGGCGGGATTGCTCAAGCCGTCCGTCCTCAAACCGATCCTCACGACCATCGACCCAGGCCTCGTTCTCAAGAAACTGGGCCGACTCACCGCAACGGATCAAGCCGCGCTTCGCCAGGCTCTTCGGACTATGCTCGGGTAAGTCCTCGACACACGTCCGACACCCTTTCCGCACGCGTATTCTCCGAACGTAGGCCGATTACCCTCTGGACGTCGGGCATCTCAGCTCTGCCATGAAGCGGTTACGATCGCTCTGTGGTGCGGCTCGACGACCCGGCACCTGCGCCACATCAGCATGTGGCACAGCCGCAAGGGTCCTCGAGCCGGACTCTAACCCATCAGGCGTTTCCGCCCCTTTGGTTTGGTGGGGGGCAGGAAACGCGAGTCTTTGTGAAGAGAGAAAAGCGAGGAGAGGTGGTCTCCTTCCCCCACTCATGTTGGTCTTAGATTTCTATACACCTACTTGTGTGGCGGGACGGGGAGAACGACCAGTGGGATCAGGCATGGCGTGTCGCGCCCCGACCTTGTGACGGTTCATGAGGCGAAGACGCAGTTGTCCAAACTCCTTGCCGCCGCACCGTCTTGATCGTGGCCTTCATGCGGTCCCTCACATGGACTCCCCTGAGTGTGCTTCTGCTCCTTGCGGGAGTCAACCATCTCGTCTCAGCGGAACCTAGAGACCGTGCGGCGCAGCCATGATGATTCGTGACCAGGCGGCGCCGAGGTGAGAACGGTTCATTTCGGCTCCGGTAACACATTGGGATAGTGCGTGGCGATGATCCGGTTCAGCCGCTGAATAAGATCCGGCCTCTTAAAGGTCACATGCCCATTGTGATTTTTAAAGAGCCGAATGGAGACATAGTCATTCTCGGCGAGCTTGGGCCACTCTGAGGTGGTCTGCATCGCATCCGCAATGAGACGATAGGCACCAGTCCGGTGATCGGCCTCCGGCTTTCCATCACAGAGGTGAAAGACGCGGAGCAAATCGTCCAGATGATCGGTCTGCCGCATGTTGGCGCTGCCGTAGGAAGTCAAATACGTCATCACCATGCGTTTCCCGAATTTCTGCGGGAGATTGGTCTTGTAGTCCCACGAGAGGCGGCGAAAGCACTCAATCACACCCTGCTCGAACATATCCACGCGTGAGTCATGGAGCGTGGCGAAGGTGGAGCGAATGGCGTCACGCGTCAACGCCGGCACGTTCGCGCCGTGAATCTGCTCATCCACTTCCTTTCTCTTCGATGCGGACATGATCGAGCGCATGCCGGAATCGTGTAAGAGTGTGGTCCATCCGCCGGCATCGACACAGGCTTGGAACGTCTCCAGCAGTGTCGTTCGATGGCAAACTCACCCGTCATACGGAGGCCGTTACCTCGCCACCCTCGGGCCATCGAGAGGTCAGAAAATCCTAACCGTGCCGCAGTCGCAAGAGTGTGGGCCTGCTCGAGTTTGTCGAGTGCCTCGCGAAAGAGCGTCAGCACCGCCTCTCGTTGCTGCAACAGATTGGCAATGCTGAGGCTCGGAACCAGCTCATGCTCTTGTCCTGCGTCACCGTCTGGAGTCACAAAGATGGTGTCTCCTTGAATCGTCATGATGTCTTCCTTTCTGTTCCCGCTGTCGGGCTTTCGTATGGAATCTGAAACGGCCCGACCCAGGCGCCACGTTGAGCCTTCGCGGTGAGGTCGGCCAAGATCTGGTCTTGTGTCGCTGGATCGACACCCTGTCGTGTCCAGCGCTCACGTCATCGTCGTTCTGGATCCTCCATGATCGTCTCCTGCCTCATAAGGACGCCGTAATCGTGACGTGGTTGCGGTAGGCGAGCGCCCGTGGTCCCACGAGCACCCGATGTGCTCGGGAGCGCTGGGCTTTGTCCAAGATGTATGCACGTAACTCGATGCCGTCCCATGAGCGGGGAATCAGGTCCTGTTTGATGGCGGCATGGATGTCATGACGGATACTTCTCAACAGATCGCTCACGAATCGACGTTGGTCTCGTTTCGTCATGCGTCACGCTCCTTCGTGCCGAAAAGACGCCACGGGTGCCTGTCGCTGGCAGTCGTGGCACATCCCAAACGCCTGGTCGTCGTAGTCCGTGGCACCGTCGTCTTCAAGGAAGGACGTCCCCTCCTCGCTGAGCATCACGCGCCTGGTCGCGTCAACCGTAAACGGTCCCCAGCTCTGGCAATCCGGGCATTGCCAACCTTCTACGTCATTCGTATTCGGTAATTCGTCGAGCGTGTCCGCAATCATGCTGCTGTCCTCTCTTCCTCGTCCTAGTGGGTCTCTTGTCATGTGGCGTTCCTTTCCTGAATGTTCACTGGTGAGAAGGTGGTCTCACCTCTCACCGTGCAGCCAGCCTTCATCGGCGAAGGACACATGCCGCCCTTCCCCCACTACGACATGATCCAGGACACGAATGCCCAATAACTCCCCGGCGCTGACGAGTCGTTGCGTCAATGCGCGGTCCTCTTGGCTGGGGGTCGGATCGCCGCTGGGGTGATTGTGTTATGTGGCGTTGCCAGTTATGTGGAGT